>NZ_WPDC01000013.1:0-66402 GCF_035615595.1 Vibrio sp. R-1
CCTACCTGCAGCGCCAAGTCGTTTGGGTATACTGACAGGCGGTGAGTTAATTTAGTTTTAGTGGCGCGCAGTAAGCGAGCCAGAAAGGGAGAAAGGAAATGCCATTATTAGACAGTTTTACCGTCGATCATACTCGTATGAATGCACCGGCGGTGCGTGTTGCCAAAACCATGCAAACCCCAAAAGGGGATACGATTACCGTATTTGATTTGCGTTTTACTATGCCAAACAAAGATATCTTGTCTGAGCGCGGTATCCATACTCTAGAGCATCTCTACGCGGGCTTTATGCGCAATCACCTTAACGGCAGCCAAGTGGAGATCATCGATATTTCACCAATGGGTTGCCGTACAGGTTTCTACATGAGCTTGATTGGTGCGCCGACAGAACAGCAAGTGGCACAAGCATGGCTAGCCGCAATGCAAGATGTGTTGAAAGTTGAAAGCCAAGAGCAAATTCCTGAGCTGAATGAGTACCAGTGCGGCACTGCGGCGATGCACTCGCTCGAAGAAGCCAAAGCGATTGCGAAAAACGTGATTGCGGCAGGTATCTCGGTTAACCGTAACGATGAGTTGGCGCTGCCCGAATCTATGCTCAATGAGCTGAAGGTTCACTAAGTCGGTTCTGTACACGTTAAAAATACAAAAGCCCGAAGTTGAGTTCGGGCTTTTGTTTGAGTGCTTAACTTAAACCAAGCTGACTTTGGTTTTTCTTGGGTAAACTTTGACCAACTTAATCCGATTCTCTTCCAGCTCGAGGATTTCCATTTTGTGCTGTGCCACTTTCACACTCAGATGGCTCGCTGGGATCTCTTCAAGGTGCTCCAAAATCAAACCGTTTAAGGTTCGTGGTCCATCGGTAGGAAGCTTCCATTTCAGGCTCTTGTTAATGTCACGAATATTGGCGCTGCCTTCAATCAAGAAACTGCCATCACCTTGTGGAGTAATTTCATCGGCCAAGCTTGGAGACATGGATGTGGTAAATTCACCGACAATCTCTTCCAAAATATCTTCGAGCGTGGTTAAACCAATGATTTCACCGTATTCATCCACGATTAAACCAATGCGTTCTTTATTACGTTGGAATTTGAGCAGTTGAACGTTAAGCGGTGTACCTTCAGGGATAAAGTAAATCTCATCCGCAGCACGCAGCAGCATCTCTTTGTTAAAGTCGTTCTTCTCAAGCATAAAGCGTGAGGCTTCACGTAAACGCAAAATCCCGACCACTTCGTCAATTTTGTCACGGTACAGTACGACCCGCCCATGTGGTGAATGGACTAACTGACGCACAATCGACTTCCAATCATCATTGATATTGATCCCCGTTATCTCATTACGCGGGATCATGATGTCGTTGACGGTGACGTGTTCTAAATCGAGGATCGACAGCAGCATATCTTGGTGGCGGCGAGGGATGAGTCCTCCCGCTTCATTCACCACAGTACGTAACTCTTCTGAGCTTAAATGATCGCCTTTGCCATGTTTCGGCGAGATGCCGAGAATGCGGATCAAACCATTGGTCATCAAGTTAACGAACAGCACCAAAGGTGAAAGCAGCTTCATCAAAATCGTCAGTAACACACTGCTGGCGTAAGAGACTCGCTCTGGGTAAAGCGCGGCTAGAGTTTTAGGCGTGACTTCGGCAAACACCAGAATCACTAAAGTTAAGGCCCCCGTGGCAATTGCGACACCTAAATCGCCATACAGGCGCATACCGATAATCGTGGCAATCGCAGAGGCGAGGATATTGACGAGGTTGTTACCAATCAGGATTAAGCCAATCAAACGATCTGGACGATCCAGTAGCTTTTCAACACGTTTAGCACCTTTATGGCCGCTGTTGGCCAAATGCTTTAAACGGTAACGGTTGAGAGCCATCATGCCGGTTTCAGAACCGGAGAAATAGGCGGAAATAATGATGAGACACGCGAGTAGCGCAAATAAGATACCCGTTGATATGTCGTCCAAAACGCGAATTTTCCTTATGACAGAGTTCTAATTAAAGGCTGAATGTATTGCGAGTGTCAAATGACAGCTCGATGAATCTTGTTCAGCGCAGAATGATTTCACGTACAAAACGGCTACCGAAGTAAGCCAAGGTGAGTAACGTAGCGCCTGCGACCGCAAACCAAGTCACTTTTTTACCGCGCCAGCCTTTACGGTAATGACCCCAAAGCAAAATAGAATACACAATCCATGCGACAAACGAGAGGATGCCTTTATGGGCTTTGCCTTGGGCAAACATATCTTGCACAAAGATAAAACCAGTCAACAAGGTACCTGTGAGCAGCAAGTTACCAATCAAAATGATCTTAAATAACTGACGCTCAACCAGCAGCAGAGGCGGTAAATTAGGGTTGATAGAGAAGACTTTTTTACTTTTCAGCTTATGGTCGAGCCAAGCAAGCTGCAGCGCATACAAGGCTCCGATGCTCAATGTTGAATAAGAGAATAGCGCTAAAGAGATGTGCAGCAGCAGTTTGGGATCACTTTCCAAATGGGTAATAAAAGTTCCCGGTAAGAACGTTGCTGCAGAAAGGTTAATGGCAGAAAAACTGTAGGCAACAGGCAGCAAAAACCAGAGACGAGTTTTGAACATGGCTAAGCTCATCGCTAAAGAGATGATGAAGCTAATCAAGGAAGCCACATTAAGGATACTCAGGTTTTGCCCACTGCTATGTAGGATCAAATCACTCAGTAACCAGCCATGAAACAACAGTGCAATCGCTGCACTGATAAACACGGTTTTTGCTCGGATCCCGGTTTGATTGACCAGCCCGGGTACGATGGTCGCAATCGACAAGAGATATAACATCGCCGCGGCAATCGCGATTAAGTTGTCCATACCTGCCACATAGATAAGGGTTAAGTGGGCGAATTATACCTTGCTCTGTGCTAATGGGCTACTTTGTATCACCTTCGTTTTTGAGAGGTTAGAGCACAAAATATGGCTCAAAATGATATTCGTGAATGTGAGCATTGGGTAACGGGTATGCCTGTCCGTTTGTCTAAGGTATACTCACGCCAATTTATCGCCGCTTAGCGAAGAGAAAAAAGATGTTTGAGAATTTAACCGATCGATTGTCCAAAACGCTGAAAAATATCAGCGGCAAAGGTCGTCTTACTGAAGACAACATTAAAGATACCCTGCGCGAAGTGCGCATGGCGCTGTTAGAGGCGGACGTTGCGCTGCCTGTCGTTCGTGATTTCGTCAATCGCGTTAAAGAAGGCGCGGTGGGGGTCGAAGTTTCCAAATCTCTGACTCCGGGTCAAGAGTTCATCAAAATCGTCCGCCAGCAACTTGAAGCGGTGATGGGTGAATCCAACGAAGCCTTGAATCTTGCTGCTCAGCCTCCAGCGGTTATTTTGATGGCAGGTTTGCAAGGTGCGGGTAAAACCACATCCGTTGGTAAACTCTCTAAGCTCCTAAAAGAGCGTGATAAGAAGAAAGTGTTGGTGGTTTCCGCTGACGTGTATCGCCCTGCGGCGATCAAACAGCTCGAAACCCTAGCCAACGATTTAGGCGTTGATTTCTTTCCATCATCACCGGATCAAAAACCGATCGATATCGCGAATGCCGCAATTGATCACGCCAAGAAGAAATTCTACGACGTACTGATTGTCGATACCGCAGGTCGTTTGGCGATTGATGAGCAGATGATGGCGGAGATCCAAGCGCTGCATAAAGCGATCAATCCGGTTGAAACGCTGTTCGTGGTCGATGCCATGACGGGTCAAGATGCCGCCAATACCGCGAAAGCGTTTGGCGATGCATTGCCACTGACCGGGGTGATTCTAACCAAGGTCGATGGTGATGCCCGTGGCGGTGCGGCGTTGTCGGTACGCCATATTACCGGTAAACCGATTAAGTTTATCGGTGTCGGCGAGAAAACCGATGCCTTAGAGCCTTTCCATCCGGATCGTATTGCGTCACGCATTCTTGGTATGGGCGATGTACTGTCGCTGATCGAAGATCTGCAGCGCAATGTTGACCAAGAGAAAGCCGAAAAACTCGCGAAAAAATTCAAAGAGAAGAAAGGCTTTGATTTAGAAGACTTTCGTGAGCAGTTAGGTCAGATGAAAAACATGGGCGGCATGATGGGGATGCTCGATAAACTGCCCGGAATGTCTCAACTGCCTGCGGATATGAAAGACAAAGTGGATGATCGCGTTTTCAAACAGATGGAAGCCATCATCAACTCAATGACCATGAAAGAGCGTCAAAACCCAGACCTCATCAAAGGCTCACGCAAAAAGCGGATTGCTGCGGGTTCCGGTACCCAAGTGCAAGACGTAAACCGCCTGCTCAAGCAATTTACCCAGATGCAGAAGATGATGAAGAAAATGCAACAAGGTGGCATGAAAGGCATGATGCGTAACATGCAAGGCCTGATGGGCGGCGGTGGCCGTGGTGGTTTCGGCGGCGGTTTCTTCGGTCGTTAATTCACTCGCACGCAACCGCTTGAGTGTTCAGTGAACTTTCCAATTTGTTAACTGAATCACGGTAATTTGTAGCGCTTTAAGCTGGCGAAAAAGTAGCTAAACCCCTTGCAAAGCCTCGGAATAAGAGTAAAATCCCGAGGCTTTATTTTGGCACGAGACCCTAAACTGATTTTGTGAATTTTTTGCAAAGTGGTTTTCGGGGTTAATTTTATTTTTGAAAAGCAAAGAGGACGACATGGTAACCATTCGTTTGGCACGTCACGGCGCGAAAAAGCGTCCATTCTATCAAATCGTTGTAGCTGACAGCCGCAACTCAGCAACTGGCCGTTTCATCGAGAAAGTAGGTTTCTTTAACCCTACTGCTACTGGTCAAGAAGAAGGCCTGCGTCTAGACCTAGATCGCGTGAACCACTGGGTTTCACAAGGCGCATCTCTGTCTGATCGCGTAGCACAGCTAGTTAAAACCGCTCAAAAAGCGGCTTAATTATTACTGTTAAGTAGTAACTAGTTTATGTCGATGAAAGGTAAACAAACAATGAGCAAGCAAGACGAAAGATTGGTTGTGGGAAAACTAGGTTCTTCTTACGGCATTCGTGGCTGGCTTAAAGTTTTTTCCTACACAGACAATCCAGAAAGTATTTTCGATTACAGTCCTTGGTTCATTGAACAAAAGGGCGAGTGGGTTGAATACAAAGTAGAAGGCTGGAAACGCCACAACAAAGGTTGGGTGGTAAAACTTCAAGGACTTGATATCCGCGAAGATGCAAACCTGCTGACTAACTTTGAAATTGCTATTGACCCCGCATCACTACCTGAATTGTCAGAAGATGAGTTCTACTGGCGTGAATTGTTTGGAATGCAAGTGGTGACCACTAACGGCTACGACCTTGGTGTTGTAACTGACATGATGGAAACCGGCTCCAACGATGTTCTCGTGGTGAAAGCGAATCTGAAAGATGCTTTCGGCCAAAAGGAACGGTTAATACCGTTTCTTGAAGAGCAAGTGATCAAAGTTGTTGATCGCCAAGCTCAACGGATCGAAGTTGACTGGGATCCTGCGTTTTAACTCTTAAAATCGAATAAGCGAGGAAACATGTGGGTTGGCATCGTTAGCCTATTTCCTGAAATGTTCCGCAGCGTTACCGATTTTGGAGTAACAGGTCAGGCGGTTAAAAAAGGGTTGTTGTCAGTTGAAGCTTGGAATCCTCGTGATTTCGCTCATGACAAACGTCGCACTGTCGATGATAAACCCTACGGTGGCGGTCCCGGCATGTTGATGATGGTGCAACCTTTGCGCGATGCCATCCATGCTGCGAAACAAGCGTCACCGGGTAAGACGAAAGTGATTTACCTTTCTCCGCAAGGTCGAAAACTCGACCAACAAGGTGTGGAAGAGCTGGCGCAAAACCAGAATCTGATTCTGATTTGTGGTCGCTATGAAGGGGTAGATGAACGCATTATTGAATCTGAAGTTGACGAAGAATGGTCAATTGGTGATTTTGTAATGACGGGTGGGGAACTCCCAGCCATGACGTTGATTGATTCTGTCTCGCGGTTCATTCCGGGAGTATTAGGGGATTTCACGTCAGCAGAAGAAGACTCTTTTGCCAATGGTTTGCTGGATTGTCCTCACTACACGCGTCCCGAGGTATTGGACGGAAAAGAGGTGCCAGCGGTACTGAAATCCGGCAATCATGAGGACATTCGTCGTTGGCGACTCAAGCAGTCGCTTGGCCGTACCTGGCTTAGAAGACCGGAGCTCCTGGAAAACCTAGCTCTGACTGACGAACAGGAACAATTACTGACCGAGTACATTAAAGAGACTCGCCATCAGTAACCTATTAAATTTAGTATCAGTTTATTCTAGGAATTTAGACAATGAGTAACATCATCAAGGCTCTAGAACAAGAGCAAATGAAACAAGACCTGCCTCAATTTGCACCAGGCGACACTGTTGTGGTTCAAGTTAAGGTAAAAGAAGGTGACCGTGAGCGTCTACAGGCTTTTGAAGGCATCGTAATCGCAATCCGTAACCGTGGTCTGCACTCAGCATTCACCGTTCGTAAAATCTCTAACGGCGAAGGTGTTGAGCGTACGTTCCAAACTCACTCTCCAGTAGTTGATAGCATTGAAGTTAAACGTCGCGGTGCAGTACGTCGTGCCAAACTGTACTACCTGCGTGACCTATCTGGTAAAGCTGCTCGTATCAAAGAGAAGCTGGCTAAGAAGTAATGCTAGAACTCTCGTTCTCGTAGTAAAAAGCGGAGCCCAAGGGCTCCGCTTTTTTGTGCTCCATTTTTAACGTCGAAGGTTTCATCGTCGATGAGTGGAACCTTTCAGAATCAATTGCGTTTAATCACGAGTGTCTTCACCAATCGTAACTGGGAGTACAATCTCTTCACCCTTACGCAGTAGGGTGAAATCCACCACAGTACCGGGGCGAAGATCGGTGACGGTATCTGTGACATTCTGGCGACCGTTAATTTTTTTACCGTCGATTTTCAGCAAAATATCTTGCTCCAGAAAGCCTGCTCGGGCTGCGGGTCCATTCGGGTCAACCCCTAAAATAATGATCCCACCGACATGCTCATTCCCCAGCAAACGTGATGTCATCGAGTTAATATCTTGACCGTCGACGCCAATATAACCGCGGATCACGCGGCCATCAGCAATGATTTTGGTCATGATTTTACTGGCTAAAGAGTAGGGAATCGCAAACGAAATCCCGTAAGTTTCGAGATCGGTGGCTTGTTGAAAAGAGGCGGTATTGATGCCGACCAATTCACCTTGGGTATTGACCAATGCACCTCCTGAGTTGCCGTCATTGATTGCGGCATCAGTTTGAATAAAGGCTTGGCGACCATCAGCGCTAATGGATGAACGTCCGGTAGCCGAGATAATTCCGAAAGTCGTGGTTTGCCCTAAGTTGTAAGGGTTACCAATCGCCAATACCACGTCCCCCACTTTGGGGTGGTAATCTGGATTGAGTGGAATCACCGGTAATCCCGTGCCTTCTACTCGTAATACGGCAATATCGGTACGGCGATCTTTTCCCACCAATTGTGCTGCTGCGGCTCGCCCATCTTGTAGAGCAACGACAATTTGATCGGCCTGCGCGACGACGTGGTAGTTGGTTATGATGTAGCCTTTTTCGCTGACAATGACACCGGATCCTAAACCTTGAATCGAGAGTTTACGGCGATCATTTTCGCTGTATTTACGGTTATAAATATTGACGACGGCAGGGGCGGCTTTGCGTACCGCTTCATTAAATGAGATTTGTAGAGCGCCGATGTTGCGTGGTTGTTCGACAACGGGCATTAATTTAGCGCGTAGTGAGGGTGTCACCATAATAATGGCAATCGCAGCCAACAACCCAAGGCTGATTGAGCGAACCCAAAATTTCAGCATAGTTTCCCCAACTCAATATTGACTAAATTCCTCACTGCGAGTGGGCAAGAATAACACTGGAAAGGCATTTCGCCAAAGTTGCATCTGTAGCTTATGAATAAGTTTTTGTGCAAGTTTGGGGATTTTTGAGGTAAAGAAAGCGTTACCGCTCAGTAAGCGGTAACGCTGAGTGATAATTAACGAACAACCAAGTAAAGCGTTCTCTCTCCACGTTGGATATTCAATGCCAAAATATTCGGTGATTTTTCCATAATCGCACGCAACTCGGCGATATTTTTCACCCGCTTACGATTCACGCCAATGATAATGTCGTCTTTTTGTAGCTGGTAAGATTCAGCGGCAGAGCCTTTTTGAACCTCAGTAACCTTAACGCCCTGAATAGGATCGCTGTCAGTGGTGTTGCTTAACTCCGCGCCGCTCAAACCTTGATGCAGTGATTCTGCTTTGGTCTTGGCATTTTGCTGCTCCCCAAGCGTTACATCAATATTTTGATTCTTACCATCACGCAGCACTCCAAGAGTAATGGTTTTTCCTGCGCCTAGGGTCGCGACTTTCGCGCGTAGCTCAGAGAAGGTATCGATTTTTTTACCATTCAGCGACGTAATGATGTCACCCGCTTTTATGCCCGCTTTGTCCGCAGCACTGTCAGGAACCACTTGGCTGACAAAAGCACCTTTTGAGGATTCATAGCCGAGCGCATCAGCCAGTTCGGAAGTGATTTCACCGCCTTGTACACCCAGCATACCGCGTTTCACTTCACCAAACTCAAGAATTTGATCGGTCAGATTTTTCATCATATTCGATGGGATGGCAAAACCTATACCTACGTTGCCACCGTTTGGACCAAGGATCGCAGTGTTGATACCGATGAGTTCACCATTAAGGTTAACTAGAGCACCCCCTGAGTTTCCGCTGTTTATGGCGGCATCGGTCTGGATGAAGTTTTCAAAATTTTCGATATTCAAACCACTACGCCCTAACGCTGAAACAATGCCAGAGGTCACAGTTTGCCCTAAGCCAAATGGGTTACCGATGGCCACTGCAAAATCACCGACTCGCAGTTTATCGGAGTCTGCGATACGGATCTCAGTGAGGTTTTTCGCTTTGTTTAGCTTGAGCAAGGCGACATCAGACATCTCATCACCACCGACAAGTTCTGCATCAAACTCGCGACCATCATACAGTTTGACGCGAATTTTTTCAGCACCATTAATGACATGGTAGTTAGTAACGACATACCCTTTATCAGCGCTAATGATGACCCCAGAACCTAAGCCACGGAAAGGCCGCTCTTGGAGTTGTTCGGTCGGAAAATCCGGTCCGAAGAAAAAACGAAACTGATCCGGCAGACGCTGTCTTGAAACTTGAGTCCCTTCCACAGCAATGCTCACCACGGCGGGTGTGACTTTTTCAAGCATGGGGGCTAGGCTAGGAATCTGCTCTCCATTGACTGAGAGAGGAAGCGCTGCAGTTGCAGGCAAAGGCGAGAGAATCGCGCTCAAACTAAGAGACAGAGCAGTTAAAACAAGTAAAGGTTTTTTCATCATAAGCTCCTCAACAAATTAACGTCCGGTTGAAGTAGAAAATATGTCCATTTCAAGAAACTTCAACTGACAGTCTGCGAGTTATGACTCAAAAACCTTTACAAAGTTCACCGTAAAGTAGCGGGAATCGATTAGCTGGCTTTGGCGTTAAGCAAATCCGCTGAGCGAATGATTGCTTTTTCTTCACCGCGCAAAAGTCCTGTGGCACCCAATGCGTAATCTTTAGGTGGTTGTTCGAGCTCTTCTGGCTGTTTGCTCTCTTCTTTTTGCTGAGCCAATTTACTGAATGGGTTATCTTGCTCAGGTAAATTGGGGATCAAATCGGTGGCGGTTTTCGCCATGTGTTGATACAGCTTAGTGTAATCTTTTCCTAGGGTATCGAGCATTTCTGCTGTCTGCGCAAAGTGATCAGACAGTTCTTGGCGCTGCTGCTCTAAGGTGAATTTTGCGCTCTCGAGTTCTTTTTGCAGGTTCTTCTGCGTCTTATATTGAGGGGTAGTCAAACGAGCAATCAGCATCCCGACAGCAATCCCCACTAGCAATCCAGCAATGGCATAGATCCAAGGCATAACAGCTCCTTATTGTTGTTATTTAACATGTTTTTTACCCATCGGTTACACATGTACGAGGGACATGTTACTATGAGACCCAAGTTGGATAAAGCAAAATGCACGTCAGCTATTTTGCGTTTATGGCTCTCCTTGTAACTGTAGTAGACCAAGATGACTCCGAAGCAGCGATACGAAAAAGATTTACAACGCACTGATTTTTATAGTGATGAAGCACAGGCGCGTGCCGTCAATGCCTTAGATAATTTGTATCACCAATGGCTAAATCACCTCAATCAGCCAGTGGTACGACCTTCTGTATGGCAAAAGCTCATCGGTAAGAAGCCAACAGTGACGCAACCGCCACAAGGTCTCTATATGTGGGGAGGTGTCGGACGCGGTAAAACCTATCTTATGGATACTTTTTTTGAAGCCTTGCCGACAGAAAAAAAACTTAGGGTTCATTTTCATCGCTTTATGTATCGGGTGCACGATGAATTACGCACTTTATCAGACGTCAGTGATCCACTTGAAATTGTGGCTGATCGCTTTTGTGCTGAGGCAAACATTATCTGTTTTGATGAGTTTTTCGTCTCGGATATTACCGATGCGATGATCCTTGGAACTCTGTTCGAGGCCTTATTTAGACGCGGTATCGTATTGGTAGCCACTTCGAATATTGCCCCCAAGGATTTGTACCGCAATGGGTTACAGCGAGCCCGATTCCTACCTGCAATTGCGTTGGTGGAAACGCATTGTCAGATCCTAAATGTAGATAGTGGTGTCGATTATCGTTTGAGAACCTTACAGCAAGCGGAAATTTATCATTACCCTTTAGACAGTAAAGCTACCGATAACCTACAGCGTTACTTCCAGCAGTTGATCAGCTCAGAGCAGGCTCCTGAGACGCAGATCGACGTTAATCACCGAATGATTACGGTTGAAGCGGCAGGAGACGGAGTATTGTATGCGACCTTTGCTCAGTTATGCCAAACGGCACGTAGCCAAAATGACTATATTGAGCTGTCGAAAATTTATCACACTGTGCTGCTGGCGGATGTCAAACAGATGAACAAAAGTAGCGATGATGCCGCGAGGCGCTTTATTGCGCTGGTGGATGAGTTTTATGAGCGACATGTAAAGTTAATTATTTCTGCTGAAGTGCCCCTTACCGATCTGTATACCGATGGTTTGTTAGAATTTGAATTTAAACGCTGCCAATCACGCTTAATTGAAATGCAAAGTCATGATTACTTAGCGAAGGAGCACTTGGGCTGAGTACAAAATGGCTTCCCCAGTAAGGCGTGGATTTTTTTTCTCTTTTCATGCAAAAAAAGGTGATTTTTTCTGCGCCCTTCTCTATAATCCTGCGACCCACCGTTACTGCAGGTCCTTTGTGGCCGAGAGTGCCACCCACTCGAAGGGGTGATGACTGGGCTCTTAGACAGTGGGAGCGAAAGCTCCTTGAAGTGTAAATTTAAATTAACGGGTTATTATTAGCATGAAAACTTTCGTTGCTAAACCAGAAACTGTAAAACGCGACTGGTACGTTGTAGACGCTGAAGGTAAAACTCTTGGCCGTCTAGCAAGTGAAATTGCATCTCGCCTACGTGGCAAACACAAAGCTGAATACACTCCACACGTTGACACTGGTGATTACATCATCGTTGTTAATGCGGAGAAAGTTACTGTTACAGGTAACAAGGCTAAGAACAAGATGTACCACCGTCACTCTGAGTTCCCAGGTGGCCTGAAGTCATTCAGCTTCGAGAAGCTGATTGAGCGTAAGCCAGAAATGGTACTTGAGTTAGCGGTTAAAGGTATGTTGCCAAAAGGTCCTCTAGGCCGTGCTATGTACCGTAAGCTGAAAGTTTACGCTGGCGCTGAGCACAACCATGCTGCTCAACAACCAAAAGTACTGGACATCTAATCGGGGATTTCGGAAATGGCAGAGAATCAATACTACGGCACTGGCCGTCGCAAAAGCTCAGCTGCTCGTGTTTTTATTAAACCAGGCAGCGGCAACATCGTAATCAACAAGCGTAGCCTTGAAGAGTACTTCGGTCGTCCAACTTCTTGCATGGTTGTTAAGCAACCTCTTGAACTGGTTGACATGGTAGAGAAACTGGATCTGTACATCACTGTTAAAGGTGGTGGTATTTCTGGTCAAGCAGGTGCTATCCGTCACGGTATCACTCGCGCTCTGATGGAATACGATGAGTCTCTACGTCCTGTTCTACGTGCTGCTGGCTACGTTACTCGTGACGCTCGTCGCGTTGAACGTAAGAAAGTGGGTCTACGTAAAGCACGTCGTCGTCCACAGTTCTCTAAGCGTTAATTTTTCCTTTTGGAAAAATACGCTCCAGTGTTACTGGATGTGGTTCAAAAACCCGGCTTTATGGCCGGGTTTTTTACATCTCAAGATCTGCTTGGCAGATTCCTAATTCCCCTCTTCTCAATACTCGATAAATAAGTTGTTCCTTTTGTGATGCCGCGAGCGATTTGAATTGACAAATGTTACAGAAAGGTAGCTTTATCTTGTCAAAAAGTAGGGTTTTATTTATCATTTGCTATCAAATAAATACAAAATAAACTCGTGTTTGTTAGCCTTGCTCTTTAAACGGAATAAGCAGGATCCATAAGGAGCAAATGGGAGAATGTCTGGATGAGTAATGCGCCTCTAAATCAAGGCCGCAGACGATTTCTGACCGCTACAACGGCCGTTGTGGGTGGTTTAGGAGCCGTTGCGGTTGCCGTACCTTTTATAAAATCGTGGAACCCGAGCGCGAAAGCAAAAGCGGCCGGTGCCCCTGTCGAGGTTGAAATCAGTAAACTCGAAGAAGGGCAGATGGTTCGTGTTGAATGGCGTGGTAAGCCTGTTTGGGTGGTTCGTCGTTCACAAGCTGTCGTTGAAGGTTTGAAAAGTCACGAAAACCAACTTCGTGATCCGAATTCTGACGAGCTACAACAGCCTAATTATGCTCAGAATCCTTACCGTTCGATTAAGCCTGAGTACTTTATCGCAGTCGGTATTTGTACTCATTTGGGTTGCTCACCAACTTATCTTCCAGATTCTTTTTCTGAGCAAGTCCAAGGAGTTAAGTCTGGATTCTTCTGTCCATGTCATGGTTCAAAATTTGATATGGCAGGGCGAGTATTCCAAGCTGTTCCGGCACCACTAAATCTTGTTATCCCGCCGCACATGTATCTCAGTGATACGCGGATCGTGATTGGTCTTGATGAGACAGGGGAGGCATAATGCAAGCTCTACTTGATTGGGTAGAAAAACGCCTACCTGCCATGAATGCGTACAAGAAACACCTTTCAGAATACCCAATGCCAAAGAACTTTAACTTTTGGTATCTGTTTGGTTCGCTTGCGATGTTGGTTTTGGTCAACCAACTCCTGACCGGTATTTGGTTAACCATGAACTATGTGCCATCGGGAGAGGGCGCTTTTGCTTCGATTGAATACATCATGCGTGATGTGGAGTACGGCTGGTTATTGCGTTATATGCATTCAACCGGGGCTTCTGCATTTTTCGTGGTAGTTTATCTGCACATGTTCCGTGGCTTGATTTATGGATCATACCAAAAGCCTCGTGAGCTATTGTGGATCTTCGGTATGCTGATTTTCCTTGTGTTGATGGCAGAAGCCTTTATGGGCTACCTCTTACCTTGGGGACAGATGTCTTACTGGGGCGCACAGGTAATCATTTCGCTGTTTGGTGCAATTCCGGTTATTGGTGATGATCTCACGCTGTGGATCCGTGGTGACTATGTCATTTCTGGTGCCACACTAAACCGTTTCTTTGCTTTGCATGTGATTGCGTTGCCAATCGTATTACTGCTTTTGATCGTGCTGCATATTCTGGCTCTGCACGAAGTTGGCTCAAATAACCCTGATGGTATTGAGACTAAATTGCCAAAAGGTTCAATGGGTGAAGGCTACGAATCACAGTTTAAATTCCATGAGTACTACACTAAGAAGTACGACATTATCGATTCGATCCCATTCCATCCTTATGGCACGGTGAAAGATTTAATTGGTGTTGCGGGATTCTTATTCTTGTTCTGCTATGTGTTGTTCTTCAATCCAGAGATGGGGGGATACTTCCTTGAGCCGCCCAACTTTGAAGCAGCTAACCCACTGAAAACACCAGAACATATTGCGCCTGTTTGGTACTTTACGCCGTTTTACGCCATCTTGCGTGCGGTTCCAGATAAGCTGCTAGGGGTTATCGCGATGGGGGCATCGATTGTTGTATTGTTCCTGTTACCTTGGCTGGATCGTTGTAAGGTTCGTTCTTACCGTTATCGTAGCAAATTCCATTTATTCAATATTGCTCAGTTCACTGTTAGCTTTATTGCCTTAGGGATTTTAGGCGCGCTACCTGCAACTCCAACCTACACACTGTTGGCTCAGATATTTAGCTTGTGTTACTTCATGTTCTTTGTGTTGCTGTTCTTCTACAGCAAAAACGAAGCCACTAAGCCATTACCAACAAGGGTGACATACAAATGAAAAAATGGATTGTAGTTTTGTTTGCTATGCTGCCTTCACTGGCGATGGCGGCTGGAGCAAATGTGCATTTAGATAAAGCGAATAACGATTTGACGGATCAGGCTTCGCTACAAAATGGTGCTAAGTTGTTTATGAATTACTGCTTTGGTTGCCATTCTACTCAGTATCAACGTTATGAACGGGTTGCCAATGATCTTGGCATCCCAGCTGATTTAATGAAGGAAAACCTGATTTTTGATCCTGAGACCAAAATTGGTCAATTGATGGAAAATGCGATTCCCGATAAATCGGCAGCGAAATGGTTTGGTGCGCCACCACCAGATTTGACACTAGTTGCTCGTGTGCGTGGAACCGATTGGTTGTATACCTATTTGCGCTCATTTTACACGGATCCTTCACGTCCTTTTGGCGTGAATAACATTGTGTTTCCAAGCGTAGGTATGCCCCATGTTCTTGAAGAGCTTCAAGGTACTCCTGAGCCTATTTTTGAAACCAAAGTCGTCGATGGCAATGAGGTTCAACATGTGGTTGGCGTGAAGTCACGTGGAAACGGTGAATTGAGTGAAGGGGAATATAACCAAGCAGTACGTGACTTGGTGAATTTCTTGGAATATTCCGGTGAGCCGATGAAGCTTGAGCGCCAAAACTTAGGCTGGTGGACAATGGGTTTCTTAGTGATCTTCACCATTGTCGTTGTCGCACTCAAGAAAGAGTATTGGCGTGATGTGCACTAATTGTGCTATTATGCTGCGCTAATTCCCGATTGTTAACTCATCAGTGGAGGCTCTAGCCTCCATTGATTTTTTGTACCCGCATCTGTACTGGAGGGCTCCATGGCTGTAGCTGCCAACAAACGTTCTGTGATGACTCTATTTTCAAGTGCATCTGACATGTATAGCCATCAGGTTCGCATTGTGCTAGCTGAAAAAGGCGTCAGTTTTGAAGTTGAGTTGGTTGATGAGAACAACCTTCCAGCGGAACTGATTGAGCTAAATCCTTATAAAACAGTTCCAACACTGGTTGATCGCGAGCTTGCTCTGTATGACTCAAAGATCATCATGGAATACTTAGATGAGCGTTTCCCTCATCCGCCACTTATGCCTGTTTACCCTGTTGCACGTGGTAACAGCCGTCTGATGATTTATCGTATCGAAAGAAACTGGTATTCATTGGCAGAAAAAGTAGTGAATGGTTCTCCTGAAGTTGCTGAAAATGCGCGTAATAAGCTACGCAATGATCTGTTAACTTTAGGGCCTGTGTTTGCTGAGTTTGAATACTTCATGAGTGAAGAGTTCAGTCTGATCGATTGCTATCTTGCTCCACTGTTATGGCGTTTGCCTGTGCTGGGCATTGATTTAATTGGCCCTGGCTCAAAAGAGCTGAAAGTGTATATGAACCGTGTATTTGAACGTGATTCATTCTTGGCTTCACTGACTGAAGCAGAACGCGAGATGCGTCTGGCTCGCTAATGGATGCCGGAATGGATATTGGTCAAATGACACCACGCCGACCATATTTGCTACGTGCATTTTATGATTGGTTACTGGAAAATGAATTAACGCCACACCTCGTCGTTGATGCCACTTTACCGGGCGTGAAGGTGCCACTTGAATACGTTCAAGATGGTCAAATTATTCTGAATGTTGCTCCACGCGCGGTGGGAAACCTAGAGTTGGGCAATGATGAAGTGACTTTTAATGCCCGTTTCGGTGGTCGTCCTCATTTGGTTATCGTGCCTATTTATGCTGTGCAGGCCATTTATGCCCGTGAAAATGGCGCAGGCACTATGTTTGAGCCGGAGCCTGCTTATCTAGATATGATGGATTTTCCTGAAGAGATTGATTCAGATGACTCCTTGATTGAGCTGGAAAGCGATGTTGCGGTTGAGCACACTGAAGAGACTCCACGCCCTAGAGGCAAACCGAGTTTACGTGTCGTGAAGTAAATAAATCTCATGAAATCAAAAAGGCAGCGGTCATCGCTGCCTTTTTCATATCCCACTCTCAAAATCGTTACTGAGCGTAATCAAACGCCTTCACAACCTGTTTCACACCTATGATATTTCTTGCGACATCAATGGCCATCTCTGCGTGTTCAGGAGAAACGTATCCAAACAGATAAACGACGCGATCCTCTGTCACCACTTTAATTTTAATGCCGTTGAGCTCAGATTTCGTTAAAAGCGCCGATTTTACTTTGGTGGTTATCCAACTATCGTTGCTGATTTCACCAACGGAGAGTGGCGCTTTAATTTGCACTTGGTTATGCAGCTCTTTGACGCCTTTGAGTTGACGAGCCTGAGCAATAAATTGCTCTAAGATCGCTTCATTGCGTGACTGTCCCAATAACACGACGGTTCCACGGTAAGCAACGGCAGAAATGCGTGCATCTTTGCGGTAAGGTTCTTTATTGGCAAGGCCTGCAACTTCAAGTTCAACATTGTTATCTTGCCAGATCTCTTGCGTGCTGCGCGGATCGGTCACAATATTGGCTGTGGTTGCGGCACCCGCGATAAACAGTCCGGCACACCCTGTTAGAGTGGCGAGCAAACCGGAAACGATAAGAAGTCTAATGCTTTTCATATTTACTCTTCATGGGCTGGGAATAACACTTGATCAATCAAATCACATAGGCAGTGTAGCGTTACCATATGTACTTCATGAATGCGAGCGGTACGGTGTGATGGGATCCGAATTTCCACGTCATTTTCACCAAGCAGTCCGGCCATTTCACCGCCATCTTTGCCCGTGAGAGCAATGATCGTCATGTCGCGAGTTACGGCCGCTTCCATTGCTTTGATGATATTTTTACTGTTACCGCTGGTTGATATTGCAAGCAAGATATCACCGGGTTGGCCAAAAGCTCGAACCTGTTTTGAGAAGATTTCTTGATAGTGGTAGTCGTTAGCGACGGCGGTGAGCGTCGTGTTATCTGCAGTCAGAGCCATTCCCGGTAAGCTTGGGCGTTCGGTCTCAAAGCGATTTAAAAGGCAAGAAACAAATTGTTGTGCATTGACCGACGAGCCACCGTTACCGCAGCAGAGAATTTTATGACCGTTAAGTAAACTCGCCACCATGGCTTGTGCGGCATGCATAATGGCATCGGGTAACGCCTCCGCTGCGGCGATTTGAATTTGAATGCTTTCGGTAAAACTGTCTTTAATGCTATCGAGCATTGTTTATCCTTCAGTAATAGCGTTTTTTAACCAATCAATATGTTGCCCTTGTTGATGAATGGCAATCACATCAAAACGAAAATCCGCACTGTGACTATTCATCTTGTTGGCGAGCATCCAACAATTTGCGGCTTTGATCAAGCGAGCACGCTTGGTTCTCGTGACGGTTTCCGCGGCGTGACCATGTTGAGTGTTGTTTCGATAACGTACTTCGACAAACACCAATGTGTTTCCATCACGCATGATTAAGTCTAATTCGCCAAAACGGTAGTTCACATTTTGTGTGACTAGAGTAAGGCCTTGGCGGCGAAGATAGTCCGCCGCCATTTGTTCATAATGATTTCCTTGGTGCCTAGAATTAACGAACACCATGCTCTGCCCAGCTGATTTCACGCTGAATCACACATTGTTCATCAATACTTAGCACACCCGTTTGTCCATCAATCGTATAGCCTTCGACGATTTTCATTTGTGGAAGTTCCACCATCAAACGGTAGGCATCCATCCCCAGAGCTTGCAAGCGGCGCTCTGCATTTGAGCTTTCGGGCCAGATTTGGGTTAGCTGCTCTTTGATACTTGGCGCTGGCTGTATCAGCAGTGGAATATCACTGTAAGTCACGCCTGACAAATCTTCGTATTGGCGACCACCTGTGTTGCTGTTCGAGTTTGAGAACAGTTTTGGTGGGCGGGTATCCGGGTTGATAGCCACTTCAATAAATGGCTTGATCAAGGTGAGTTCTGAGCTGTTTGCGACAATATACACAGCATCTATATCACGGCGGCTACGAGGTTGGCTCTCTAAGCCCATACCAAGCAGAGATTCCATCTGTGCGATGTTTTGTTGGCTATCCTGTAAGCCAAAAATGGAGTTGATATTGCGTTGTAATTGACGCTTGTCGCCAAAAAGATTCACTGCCACTTTGTTTTTGCTGTAACGACGCCACTCTTCATTAAAGGCTTCAACCACACGTTCACCATAAGCGTTTTGGGGCGCGAGGATCAGTGGGTAACGGTAGCCTTGAGTGAACAGATGTTTCGCCGCTTGTGCGACTTCTTGTTCAGGTGATAGAGCGAGATAGCAAGCGCCCGCCGTCGTATCAATTTGATCCGGGATGTTCAGTGCCAACGTTGGGATCATTTGGCCACGGCTTTGTTGGAATTGCTGCAGTTTTTCGATATTACCTTTGATCAGTGGACCCACAACAAAATCAATTTGTTTGCTGGTCAGAATCGCATCAACAGATTCGAGCGTTTCGGCATTGGTATCGATGATCGTCAACGTCGCGTTTGTTTGGCGATCGGCATCGTTCATCATGGCAAACACAAATCCATCACGAATAAATTGGGCCTGCTTAGCAAATTTACCAGTCAAGGGTAACAGTAAAGCGGTGTTAGTCGGCTTGACGATTTCTAAAGCCAAAATATCGGTAATGGCTTTAGGGGTATAAATTGCCGCTGGGTGCTGCGGATTTTCAGCCAGCCATTTTTCTAAGGTATTTTTCAGTTGTGGTAGATCGCTACCCAGCGTTTTCATATAGATCGCAAGCTGTAGCCAGCCATCCAACTGCGCTTCATCGGGCTCAGCAGAAAGCTTGATAATTTTGCTGGCGGAGTAGTGATTGAGGTTTGCCCAGATTTGATCCGCTAATGCTTCTTTGTCCTTGTTGGATGAAAGGCCGTAAAGCGCCACTAACTCACGAGTGGAGTCAAAAGAGCGATCCAGAGCCGTGAATATGTCCGCACGAAGCTGGTGATATTGCTGCCATTGAACTTGAGGTAACGACCAATTGGCTTGGAAACTCAGTTGCTCTAGAGCTTCTTGATATTGTTCGGTATTAGCTAATAACTGAGCGCGCAGCAGTTGCCACTGCGCCTGCTGAGTTGGAGTCAAGGGCTGTTTCGCCAAGCGCATGATCAGAAGTTGGGCTTGATCGGGATTGTTTTCCTCTATGGCGGCTTTGAGAGCCATGATCAGCCAATCATTTTGTTGATTACCTTGGCTGGCATCGGCTCGCATCAAATACGTCTGCGCCGTTAAGAGTGGTTGAGCGGTAATATCGACCACATCCGGTGACGAAGGTTGAGTCGAACAGGCCGATAAAACGATTGATAATGCAATCGGAGTGAGTAAGCGTGGTACACTGCGTCGCTGATGGTGGTTCATAGCCATGAGTTCTTTCGTTAGTCCGTGTAAAATTGTCTCTATATTAATCGTTGATGTGATGGTAAACAAATGACAGATAATAAAACCGTGCCAAATGGTGCTCCAACTCTTTATATTGTCCCAACCCCGATTGGTAATCTGGGTGACATCACACAACGCGCTCTGGATGTATTAGCCAGTGTCGATATGATTGCCGCTGAAGATACGCGTCATACCGGAAAATTATTAGCTCACTTCAACATCTCGACCAAAACGTTTGCTTTGCACGATCATAATGAGCAGCAGAAAGCCCAAGTCTTAGTGGATAAACTGCTGTCTGGTCTATCGATTGCCTTAGTGTCCGATGCTGGCACGCCTCTGATCAGTGATCCAGGTTATCATTTAGTCACTCAATGTCGTCAAGCAGGCGTTAAAGTTGTGCCACTTCCAGGGCCATGTGCGGTGATCACAGCGCTGAGTGCATCAGGCCTGCCGTCTGATAGTTTTAGCTTTGAAGGTTTTTTGCCGGCAAAAAGCAAAGCACGTAAGGATAAACTGTTAGAGATCGCGAAAGTGAGCCGTACCTGTATTTTTTATGAATCGCCACACCGGATCTGCGAGTCACTGCAAGATATGTTAGATGTACTTGGTGGCGAGCGTGAAGTGGTACTTGCCCGTGAACTCACCAAAACCTTCGAAACAATTCAAGGTATGCCTTTGGCTGAGTTGATTGAGTGGATTGCTGAAGATGATAACCGTAAGAAAGGCGAAATGGTGCTGTTGGTGCATGGATATCGGGATGCGGGTGAGCAGCAACTGCCAGATGAGGCTCTACGCACCTTAACGATTTTGACTAAAGAGCTGCCATTGAAAAAAGCTGCTGCCTTAGTGGCTGAAATTCACCAGTTGAAAAAGAATGCATTGTATAAATGGGGCTTGGAGAATTTAGGCGAATAATTTTCTCTTCTATCCATTTCCTACTTGAAGCTGTAGCGGTGTTGGCAGAATTTGCGCACCCCAATCACAGAGTGTATCTATGCTCGTGGGGATTCACTCATTTGCCGCCTACCTGTAACACCAAATCGTTTAGGTATATTACCGCTGGAAGTGATACCCATCTGAAAACAAAAAAGGGCGCGGATGCGCCCTTTGTGCTGCCCAAGAAACTAGTTCTTATAGATACACAGCATATTGAGGTAGCTATCGACCAACTTATACACTGCTTCTTGTTCACCTAAACGGTTCACTTGTAAGAAGATGGAGTAGAAGATACCGTGGAACAGGCTGGCCATGTTATCGACATCGTGTTTCTCACACAATTCGCCACGTTCCATAGCTTTCATAAACATGTTTCTGATCAGCAGTTGGTTAGTTCGGTTGGTGGAAACAAACAGTGGCCAAACTTCGTCACGGGTTGAAGCACTCCACTCAAACCAGACTTTGAGCCAGTGACAATCGGTCATCGCCAATTTCACCATCTCTTTGCACAGAGTTTGTAGGTTGGTTTTCACATCCAAATCAAGATCGATGTGATCGGTCAAAAAATTGGAGTACTGACGAACCACAAAATTCAGCACATCGTCAACCAAGTCTTCACGAGTTGGGAAGTAGTTGAACACTGTTGCAACGGAGACTTGCGCAATCTCGGCAATATCTGCGTGACCACCACGACCAATGCCGCGTTTAGCAAACACTTCCAACGCGATTTCCATCAGTTGTAGTTTGCGTTTTTGAGGCGATAGCCGAGTTCGAGGGCGTTTTTCGATTGATGCGTCCATAGGGGTATATCCTTGCCAATTGAGTTGTTGATTGAGCATTTTGCTCTAATGATTATTTTGTTATTTGCTACTTAAAGCCCTATGAGTGTAATGGTGCATATATTCAAGGTCAATCTCTGTTGGGTGAAAAATGTGCAACTATGTTAATTATTTGTCGTTTCAGCTTGTTTTATTGAGTGGGTGCATAACAAAGCGAGGATGAGTAGGGAAACGATTAACAGGATTTGAGTGAAGTGGTACTATACGCGCCACCAAAGTCAGCGATACTGACATCGCCCAACACAACGAGAATGGTATGAAACACACAGTTGAAGTCATGATTTCTGAGCAAGAGGTCGCCCAGCGCATTCGCGAATTAGGTCAACAGATCACTGAGCATTATCAAGGGAGTAGTGATTTAGTTTTGGTTGGATTGCTGCGTGGTTCTTTTGTTTTTATGGCGGATCTTGCTCGTCAAATTCATCTGACTCATCAAGTCGATTTTATGACCGCCTCTAGCTATGGCAACAGTATGCAAAGCTCACGTGATGTGCGCATTCTGAAAGATCTCGATGACGACATCAAAGGTAAAGATGTATTGCTGGTGGAAGATATTATCGATACAGGGAATACCTTAAACAAAGTGAAAGAGATTCTGGCGCTGCGTGAGCCTAAATCGATCCGTATTTGCACACTATTGGATAAGCCAACCCGTCGTGAAGTGGACGTTGAAGTGAATTGGGTCGGTTTTGAAATTCCTGACGAATTTGTGGTCGGTGTCGGTATCGACTACGCGCAGAAATATCGTCACCTACCTTATATTGGCAAAGTGGTGCCTCTGGCGGAATAAACCAAGCTCACGATTGACAATAAAAGATTGCCGACAACGCCCACGCACTCGTGGGCGTTGCTCTTTGGAGATAATTAACGACACAGTAGGCGATGATTCGGATTGAGTATCTTCTCTAACGCTTTGTGGTAATTATCTTCCACTGCACTGCGTGACGCGCAGCGTACACCGAGATATTCCAGTCGGCCATCCTCGATACCGTAGACAAAACCGTGTACTTCTACTGCTTGTCCACGCTCCCAAGCATTCTGTAACACGGTTGAGTTAGCCAAGTTGTAGACTTGCTCGGCGACATTGATTTCTGCCAGTTTATCGGAGCGATCTTCGGCAGGCATCTGATCGAGATATTCACGATGTTTAAGGTAGTAATCGCGAATATGCAGTAACCAGTTATTGATTAAGCCAAGTTGTGGATTATCGATCGCCGCAGTAACCCCACCACACCCATAGTGGCCGCACACAATGATGTGTTTGACTTGCAGCACATCGACCGCGTACTGAACGACAGAAAGACAGTTGAGATCGGTATGGATAACTTGATTGGCAACGTTACGGTGGACAAATAATTCACCCGAGTAAAGGCCAGTGAGCCGTTCGGCTGGCACTCGGCTGTCTGCACATCCTATCCACAAAAAATCCGGGTTTTGCCCTTTAGCGAGTTTGGCAAAATATTCCGGAGTTTCTGCTTTGATCGATTCAGACCATTTTGAGTTGTTCTCAAAAAGTTGTTTAATTTCTGGCATCTTACTTCCCTTAAATAATTGCCAACAATATACACAATGTTACAAATTCAAGCTCATCTAATTTACTTTCTGCTTAACTCATCTGACGTGTTTTTACAACATTGGTTTTAAACTAGGGTCATTCGATGACACCTTAAGGAATAGTGCGTGTTTCAGGCTAGATTTGCGGATCTTAATTTACGTGGTGACCTGTTTGGTGGGGTAACCACCGCCATCATTTCACTGCCATTAGCGTTAGCGTTTGGGGTCGCTTCCGGTGCAGGAGCAGAGGCGGGTCTGTGGGGCGCCATTTTAGTCGGTCTTTTTGCCGCCTTATTTGGAGGCTCCTCCACTCTGATTTCAGAGCCAACAGGGCCGATGACGGTGATCATGACGGCGATTTTAACCGCCATGGTGGCACGTTACCCTGAATCGGGCGCGGCGATTGCCTTTACCGTTGTCATGATGGCCGGTGCATTTCAGATTTTGCTCGGTACTCTCAAGCTCGGTAAATACATTACGCTGATGCCATACAGCGTGGTTTCGGGCTTTATGTCTGGTATTGGGGTGATCCTGATTATTTTGCAACTCTCACCACTGCTCGGGCACCCTTCTCCTGGTGGCGGTGTGCTTGGGACTTTATCTGCGTTGCCCGATTTGCTCGCCAATTTAAAATTCAGCGAGCTGTTTTTAGGCTTACTCACCCTCGGAATTTTGTTTTTTTTACCACAAAAATACCGCAAGCAAGTTCCTGCTCAGCTGGTCGCTTTGGTCGTCGTGACCCTGTTTTCGGTGATTTTCTTTGATACTGATGATATTCGCCGGATTGGTGAAATCCCTGCAGGTTTACCGAGTATCGTCGTCCCTACTTTCACTAGCGATATTGTCGTGACCATGGTGATTGATGCCCTTGTACTCGGTACTCTGGGCTGTATTGATACGCTGTTAACGGCAGTCATTGGCGATTCTCTCACGCGTAAAGAGCATGATTCGGAGCGCGAGCTGCAAGGGCAGGGGATTGCCAATATGGTCGCGGGATTATTTGGTGCTTTACCCGGTGCGGGAGCGACCATGGGCACAGTCACCAACATTCAAGTGGGCGCTCGTTCGCCATTGTCTGGAGTGACTCGCGCTTTAATGTTGGCGCTGGTGGTGTTAGTCGCGGGTGGGTTGACTGAGCCAATCCCCATGGCGGTATTGGCCGGTATCGCGGTGTATGTTGGGGTGAATATCCTCGACTGGGCATTTATTCAACGTGCGCACAAAATCAGTCTGCAAGGTATGGCCATCATGTATGGCGTTATGTTGCTGACCGTTTTTGTCGATCTGATTGTAGCGGTTGGCCTTGGTGTGTTCATCTCCAACATTCTGGTTATTGAACGTTTAAGCCGTGAGCAGGCACGCCAAGTCAAGGCGATCAGTGACGCGGATGACGATGATGTGCCACTGACGGAGAGTGAACGTAAGCTGCTGGATAAAGCCAATGGTAAGGTGCTGTTTTTCTACCTATCAGGGCCGATGATTTTCAGTGTCTCGAAAGCCATTACGCGCCAGCACAGCAGTGTCGAACAATATCAAGCGATGATCCTCGATTTGACCGATGTCCCTATGATTGATGTCACCGTTGGTTTGGCGTTAGAAAACGCGATTCGTGATGCACAGGAAGCGCATTGTGAAGTCTATTTGCTCTGTCCTAATGAAAAAACGCGTGCCGAATTAGAAAAGTTTAAGGTCATAGATCTGGTTCCGGATCAGAATATGTTTACTTTCCGTTATGAAGCGCTTAATGCGGCAGTCAAACAGGTGAATACGTAACTCGGCGTTGATGGTGATGGCTGAAATGCCGCAGTCATGCGGCATTTTGTCTCTGACCTTTGAATGCAGGGCAAGCCTATATTAGCTATTTCTGTATTAATCATTGCCCTTAGCCAATATCCCCTTCCTACTTGAAGTTGCAGCGGTGTTGGCTACGTTTGCTCACCCCAATCACACAGTTTATCTATGCTCATGGGGATTATGAGATCCATCCTTGGCTCTCACCAAAGGCCAGCCGATGGCTGTGCAAATTTGTTCCAGACAAATTTGTCACTTACTTGCCGCCTAGCTGCAATTCCAAGTAGTTTTGGTATAAAGGGTTGAAAAAACGCCATAAAAGCGCAACATCCTTGTTGTTATTGATAACAAGGTTCCTACCATGTACGCACTGGAAATAGAACAACTTAGAAAAACCTATGCTGGTGGCTTTGAAGCCCTCAAAGGCATTAGTCTACAAGTCAAAAAAGGCGATTTTTACGCTCTGCTGGGACCCAATGGTGCGGGGAAGTCGACCACCATTGGCATCATCTCATCGCTGGTCAATAAAACCTCCGGCAAAGTCACAGTATTTGGTTACGATCTCGATTCACAGCTGGAACTTGCCAAACAGCAACTTGGTTTGGTGCCGCAAGAGTTTAACTTCAACCCCTTTGAAACAGTCGAGCAGATTGTTTTGCAGCAAGCCGGTTACTATGGCGTACCGAAAGCGTTAGCCAAAGAGCGCGCGAAAAAGTACCTGACTCAGCTCGATTTGTGGGAAAAACGCAGCGAACGAGCAAGAAACCTCTCTGGCGGCATGAAGCGCCGTTTGATGATTGCGCGCGCTTTAATGCATGAGCCGCAACTGCTGATTCTTGATGAGCCAACCGCTGGCGTTGATATCGAACTGCGCCGCTCCATGTGGGAGTTTCTCAAGCAAATCAACGCGCAAGGGGTGACGATCATTCTCACCACTCACTATCTCGAAGAAGCGGAAATGCTCTGTCGCCACATTGGCATCATTCAACGCGGGGAATTGATTGAAAACACCACCATGAAATCTCTGCTTGGTAAGTTGCACGTTGAGACGTTTGTTCTCGATGTGGATGGCAACGCACCCATTGCACCGCTGCAAGGAGTGGTTAAACAGCAGATGGTGGAAGGCTCGCTGGAGATTGAATTAGAAAAAAGCCAAGGGATCAACCATGTGTTTACCCAACTTACCGAACAAGGGGTGAAAGTGCTGTCGATGCGCAACAAAGTGAACCGTTTGGAAGAGCTGTTTGTCAGCATAGTCAACAGTGGTAAGCGAGGTTAATCAGCATGTATCAAATTTATTGGACGGCATTTTGTAGTCTGCTCGGCAAAGAAATTAACCGGTTTACCCGTATTTGGGTGCAAACTTTGGTTCCACCCGCCATCACTATGACGCTGTACTTCATCATCTTCGGTAATTTGATTGGCTCTCGAATCGGCCAGATGAACGGTTTCAGCTACATGGAGTACATCGTGCCCGGCCTCATTATGATGTCGGTGATCACCAACTCTTATTCCAATGTGGCGTCCTCTTTCTTTAGCTCTAAGTTTCAAAAGAACATTGAAGAGCTGTTAGTCGCTCCTGTGCCAAACTATGTGATTATCGCGGGTTACGTGATGGGTGGTGTCGCGCGTGGATTGTTGGTGGGGGCTATGGTGACGGCGGTTTCACTATTGTTTGTCGATTTGCAGGTCGATCATTGGGGCATCATTATTGCCACGGTATTTTTAACCTCGGTGGTGTTTTCACTCGGTGGATTGATTAACGCGGTGTTTGCCAAAACGTTTGATGATATCTCAATTGTCCCGACCTTCGTGCTGACGCCGCTGACTTACCTTGGTGGGGTATTTTATTCGATTAGCTTGCTGCCGGAGTTTTGGCAAGGTGTCTCGAAGATCAATCCGATTGTCTACATGGTCAATGCGTTCCGCTACGGTTTCCTTGGCGTGTCGGATGTGGATATCACCACCTCGTTTGCGGTGCTGTTCGTGTTTGTTGCCGCGCTGTATGCGGTGGCACACTATTTAGTGACTAAAGGAAAAGGGCTGCGCAGCTAATCAGGCAATCGATATAGAAAAGGTCAACCGAGGTTGACCTTTTTTGATCCAGAGACAAGAGGATTATTCTTCTTCGCTACTGGCTTTGGTGTCGGTTTGCAGATCGAGAACTTGGTTATCAATCAAACGCACTTTACCGAGGAAAGCGGACATCAGGATCACGGCTTGCTTACTGTCACTGCTGATGGGTAGCAGAGTACGTGCATCACGGATGAAGATTTCATCTGGCTCTAAATCGGCCGCACGCAACTGATCCACTGCATCTTCAATGATTGATGGATAATCATCACGACCACCACGAATGGCGCTACTGATCCAGCGCATAGTGCGCGCCAAAACGGGCGCACGTTGGCGCTCATCCAGCGTCAGCAAATTATTACGTGAACTCATGGCAAGGCAATCTAACTCACGTACGGTCGCTACGCCGACAATCTCAATATCCATGCACAAGTCTTCCACCATTTGACGGATCACCGCCAATTGCTGGAAATCTTTTTCGCCAAAGCAAGCGACATCTGGCTGCACAATGTTAAACAGTTTAGTGACAATGGTCGCGACGCCACGGAAATGTCCCGGACGCGATGCGCCTTCGAGCATGTAAGAGAGCCCTGGCACTTCAACAAAGGTCTGCTTATCCAACCCTTGTGGGTACATGGTTTCGGGTGTCGGCGTTAAAACCAGATCAACCCCTTCGCCGTTGAGTTTGCTCAGGTCTTCTTCAAGCGTACGTGGGTAATTTTTCAAATCTTCTGCGCGATCAAACTGCATCGGATTGACGAAAATACTCACCACGACGACGTCAGCGAGCTCACGAGCTTTACGAACCAGGGTTAAATGGCCTTCATGTAAATTACCCATGGTCGGTACAAAAGCGACGCGGCGACCTTCGCGCTTGATCTGTTTGATCTGCTCGCGAAGAACGGCGATGTCAGCAAAAACTTGCATGTATGACTCCTTAGGCAATGGTGTGGGCGAGATCGGGAAACGCGCCACTGGCAACATCTTCGATATATTTGGCAACGGCTTGGCGAATATCGCCAGTCTCAGCCAAGAAATTTTTCGAGAATTTTGGCATGTAGTTCGCCGAAATTCCAAACATATCGTGCATCACCAAAATTTGGCCGTCAGTACCATTACCCGCGCCAATACCTATTACGGGAACATCCAAAATTTGAGTAATTCGGTTGGCGAGTTCGGCTGGAACGCACTCTAGCAGGACAATTTGTGCGCCCGCTTCTTGCAGAGCCAACGCATCACGTACCATGCGATCCGCTTTATCTTGCTCGCGGCCTTGTACTTTGTAGCCACCAAAAATATTGACCGACTGCGGCGTTAAACCGAGGTGAGCACACACAGGCACCGCACGTTCAGTCAACATTTTTACGGTGTCGACTAACCAATCGCCACCTTCAATTTTCACCATATTCGCACCAGCGCGAACCAGTTTGGCCGCGTTTTCACACGCTTGTTCTGGTGTGGCGTAGCTCATGAAAGGCATGTCAGCCATCAGCAGACAATTGGGGCTGCCTTTACGCACACAGCGGGTGTGATACGCAATGTCATCCACCGTCACGGGTAAGGTGTCGGCTTCTCCTTGTAACACCATGCCAAGTGAATCACCGACCAATAAGACGGGCATTTCTTGGCTCTCAAATAACTGAGCAAAACTCGCATCATAAGCGGTTGATGTAGCAAATTTGCGACCTTCCTGCTTCCATTTCATCAGGTCGTTTATGGTAATTTTTTTCATGTTTAGTCCTTACTCGACGTTGGCGAGTGCCAAATGCTGAGCCCATTGAGCGGTACTTGTTGCAATAACGCTTGGATTTCAGTCCCGTCTGGGAGGGTTAAATTTGGTGCGATTTCCGCGAGCGGGTAAAGCACGAATTCACGTACTTTCATTCCATAGTGAGGAATGGTGAGGCGCTCGGTCTCTATCACCTCATTGCCGTAAAGCACAATATCGAGATCGAGGGTTCTCGGTCCCCATCGTTCGCTTTTACGGACACGCCCCTGTTCTAGCTCAATGCGTTGTGTGCAATCGAGCAATTCCAGTGGCGTTAATTCGGTTTCGATGGCGGCAACAGCGTTGATGTAATCAGGCTGATTTTGCGGCCCCATCGGAGTGCTGCTATAGAGCGATGAAGCCGCGATAAGGCGCGACTTCGGTATGAGAGTAAGCTGTTGTATGGCCAGTTGTGCTTGGGCGACGGGATCGCCCAAATTACTGCCAATCGCAATGTAGGCAAGCATCATTCGCTGGATTTACTCTTGGATTTGTTGCGGGATGGTTTACGGCGGCGAGCACCAGATTTGCTGCTGCCCGTTGCATTATCGATATCACCCACCATGGCTTGGCGCATATTGCGTCCCGCGCTTTGGAAGGTGGCCCACCATTCCGCCAATTGTTTGGTTTCACCGCCTTCAATTTCGCCACGCATTTCGAGGAAATCAAAGCCTGCACGGAACTTGTTCAGTTCAAGTAGACGGAAGGCTCGTTTACCACTGCGACGGGGTAAGCGCTGCTGCAACTGCCAGATATCACGAATGGTGGTGGTATGGCGACGCGGGATCGCGATGCGTTTGACCACTTCATCCAAGATTCGGTTGCTGGCTTCGGTCATTGCATCAAATTCATTTAGGTTGAGCGATTCCATTAAGCGATCCGCGAGATCAATCATCGGATACCACAGCATGGCGGCAAACATAAAGGCCGGATTGATGCGCAGATCTTCTTCAACTCGAATGTCGGTCGCATCCAGCACCAAATCCAACATCTGCTCGGTTTTTGAACTGTGATCGGCGGTAAAATGCTCGGCGATGGTTGGAAAAAGCTGCTGGAACAGATTGTATTGACGCATTAAATGGTAGGTTTCTAAACCATGACCTGCTTGCAGCATTTTGAGCGACTCCTCGTAGAGGCGAGCCGCAGGAATGTCACGCAGCAATGGCGCAAGTTGCTCAATCGGCGCCGCAGTATCTTCTTCGATATCAAAATCGAGTTTGACCGCAAAACGCACCGCGCGCAGCATGCGTACCGGATCTTCACGATAACGCGTTTCCGGATCGCCAATCAGGCGCACCAAACGATCTTCCAGATCTTCCATGCCGCCGGCATAGTCGTGGATGCTGTAGTCTGCAATGTTGTAATACATGGCATTGATGGTGAAATCGCGGCGCTCGGCATCTTCATCAATCGTGCCGTACACGTTATCACGTAGCAGCATACCCGCTTCGGATTGTGCAGCGATATTTTGGCTCTGACTCGACTCTTGATGATGGCCACGGAAAGTGGCGACTTCGACGATGTCGCGTCCAAACATAATGTGCGCGAGACGGAAACGGCGGCCAATCAGACGGCAGTTGCGAAACAGTTGGCGCAACTGCTCTGGCGTGGCGTTGGTGGCCACATCAAAGTCTTTCGGCTTGCCACCCAGAAGTAAATCACGCACACCGCCGCCGACCAGAAAGGCCTCAAACCCCGCACCATGCAGACGATAGAGCACTTTCAGCGCATTTTCGCTGATCTGCTGACGCGAGATAGGGTGTTCCTGACGCGGAATGATGGTCAAAGCTAAGTCTGGATATGTGCGAGTGTTGCTCGGTTCAAAATCGTTATTATTCATGTGCTTCTGACAATGATTGCTGTTGCCGCTGTAAGCGCTACGCTGCTTAATTTGACGCTCAAACGGACGGAATTTGGCGCTAATAATAGCTTAAGCAGGACCATTTGAGAATCTTGGTGTGATCTCGATCGCTTCCGGTAGCTGGCTCACCTGCCAATGTTGGCAGCCCCAAGCCAGCATTTGCTCTGCGCTGGCATCGGAAAAATCCGTGGGCAGCGTAAAGCCTAAAAACTGCATCGCATGGGAAATGGTCTGCCGAGGCGCGGTTGGGTCAATGGCCGGAGCGTGATTCTGTTTCGAGAGTTTATTCCCGTTCCCATCCATCGCCAAAGGCAAATGTAAGTAGCTGACCGGCTTTTGTTTTAAAGTGTGATACAAGCTGATTTGCCGCCCTGTTGGTTCTATCAAATCGGCGCCGCGTACCACCTGAGTCACGCCTTGATCAATATCATCCAGCACCACAGCAAGATTGTAAGCAAACAGACCATCTCGGCGTTTAATAATGAAATCTTCTTCTGCTAATGCCTTGGGTATGGTGATGGTGCCGTGTTTCAAATCAATGAATTGTTGCACCGGATTATCCATTCGTAGCCGAATCGAGCAGTCTTGCTGCCGCGCTGGCGGATGGATTTTGCAGTGGCCGTTATAAAAGCCGCCCATGGCTTTGATGGCTTTTCGGGTGCACTGGCAGTAGTAAGCTTGACCTGTGCTTAGCCAAGCATCGATTTGATCTTGGTATAAGGCGTGACGCTGGCTTTGGTAAACCACAGTGCCATCCCAGTGCAGGCGGTAGGCTTCTAATGTACGCAAAATGTGCGCGGCTGCTCCCGGCATTTCCCGGGGCGGATCGAGATCTTCAATACGGACCAGCCAAGTTCCTTGTTGTGCTTTGGCTTGGAAATAGCTTCCCAACGCCGCAATCAAAGAACCAAAATGTAATGGACCAGAAGGAGAGGGGGCGAAGCGACCAATATAGTTCATAGGGCGATTTACCTTTCAAATGCAAAGAAACAAGAAAAGGGAGCTTGTGCTCCCTTTTCCTTACTGTTCCATCTTAGCCAAGCATTTGCTTTTCTTTGATTTCAGCCAGTGTTTTGCAATCGATACAGAGATCGGCTGTTGGGCGCGCTTCTAAACGGCGAATACCGATTTCCACACCGCACGATTCACAGTAACCGAAATCCTCTTCTTTGATCTTGTCGAGGGTCTTTTCGATTTTCTTGATCAAACGGCGCTCGCGGTCACGGTTACGCAGTTCTAAGCTGAACTCTTCTTCTTGAGAAGCTCGGTCAACAGGGTCTGGGAAGTTGGCTGCTTCATCCTGCATGTGGTGAACGGTACGGTCCACTTCTTCTCTCAGTTGGTTGCGCCACGCTTCCAAAATCTTTGTAAAATGTGTGATTTGCCCAGGTGACATATACTCTTCACCCGGCTTCTCCTGATATGGCTCAACACCAGCAATGGCTAGGATGCCTAGCGTTTTCTTTTTAGACTCTGTCATACAGATCTCCTACTAACCCTAGTCAACTGCGAGAGCAGTTAAATTTAAGGCGGGTATCTATAGCAAAAAGAAGTGGGGGAGGCAAACAATCGAAGGTAAAGTTATCGTCAATGTGAAGACACCATCAATTTTTTGTCACTTGATGGGCAAATTTGACCTCAGATACCATTCGGATCTCGTGTTTTGAAAGTGACGCTTTGTAGCACAACACTTCCACTCCGGCTTCTTGTGCCGCTTTTAGTAACTGTGAATAGTTCGCGTCTATATGGAGAGCGGGAGCGACTTTTTCAATCCCTGAATGCAAAACGGCAAATAAAAGTATCGACCTGCTTCCATCTTTAGCGACTTCCGCCAGCTCACGCAGATGCTTCTGACCACGGGTTGTCACCGCATCAGGAAAATAACCTTGCCCTTTATCGCCTTGAATCTCATCCAAAAGAGTGACGCTTTTTACTTCTATAAAGCAGTGTGGTTGAGAATCTGACTTTAGCAAGATATCGATACGGCTATTTTCATGGCCGTACTTCACCTCCGTACTGAGTGCTTCATAACCCCGCAGTTGTGGGATCTCTCCTGCCAAAATCGCTTCGACCACCAATGCGTTGGCTCGCGCGGTATTCACGCAAATCCAGTGACCTGCTTGGGTCTGCGTCAGTTCCCAACTGTGGGCGTATTTGCGTTTTGGATTATCCGATGTAGAAAACCACACCGTACTGCCCGGCTCGGCGCAGCCAGTCATGGCGCCCGTGTTCGCACAGTGCATGGTGATCACCGAACCATCTTCCAGCGCGACATCGGCCAAAAAGCGTTTGTAACGTTTGAGTAAGGTGCCTTTTTGCAGAGGTGGGGAAAAGTGCATGTTTCTCTTCTTATTCATAGCCAATGGCGAAGGCATTTAAACATACTCTAGTGGCTTTTGTCACAATCGCCATCCCCTTCCTATTGGAAGCGGTAGCTATGGTGTTTCAAGCTGTTAAAGGTTGATGCCATCGAGAGGTTAGCGGCAGGTGAGAAAGTCCCTCATTCCGCCTCTGGTGAAGCATTGAAGTTGAACATATAATGGCCGCCCGCCCGAGTCTGGGTATCTGTTTTTTGGTAAGATTCCTTGCGTAAGTTTTTGAAAAATATAGCCATGTTTAAGGTTGTATTGCTGGCTATTCTCGCGTTGTCAATTTGGTCTACCCGTATTCCCGATATGCCCTATCATCAAGTCACGCCTGAGTTGAGTCGGTCTGATTTCCATGTGATTGAATTTAATGATGAGGGTGAAATGCACTTGCCTGGGCAATACGACATGTTGAAGGCGAGGTTAGCCAAAAACCCAGGGGCGGAACTGCTGATTTTTATTCACGGTTGGCACCATAATGCGGCGCCCACGGACGATAATTTTGTCGCGTTTCAACGTTTTCATCGCCAGATGGCGAAGACCAATCCTGGCCTCATCGGGCTGTATATCGGTTGGCGGGGGGATCAGTACGATCCCTTGTGGTTGGATGGTTCAGACGATCCTGAAAGTCGAGTGGAAGCATTGGATTTTCCGACCATATTAACCAGCAAGCAGGTGGCGCGAAGAGTTGGCGAGCATGGGGTGAGAAAGCTGCTGAGTTCGCTGGATGAACTGCATCGTCAAGGAACGCTAGGGCGCTATATTTTAGTTGGGCACAGCTTGGGTGGTGTGGTTGCGCTACACGCCCGCAAACAGGCGATTTTGGATAATCTGGCCGCAGGTCGCGGTGAAACCCATTTAACGGTGCTTTTAAATCCCGCTGCCTCTGCCAAAGAGTATCAGCCGCTGGATAAGTGGTTGAGTCCAGACGGTTTTGGTCCATCCATGCTGGTGTTGCAGTCCAAAACCGATTTTGCGGTACGTGAGGCCTTTAACTGGATCAAAGATGGCGAGCGCGCCGTGGGTAACTCTTGGGCAATCACTCATGATGTGGACCCGTGCTCGGGGCGTGATTGTAATAAAGTGGTCAAAATCCCTCAGTGGCTGCTTGAGCACGATGCGAAACCCGGTTGCATGCAGGTATTGGAAGGGGCTGGCTGGAAAATTCGCGCCAGATTGCACGCCCGCAAAACCGTACAAAGTTGCGAAGATGCCAATCGTCAGGCGGTGTGGGTACTTGCTGTGGCCGATGGTGTGATTGCTGGTCATAACGGCATTTTAACGGATGATCAGGCATTAGCTTTGAATGCTTGGATGAAGTCTAAGCTCACGGCAGCAACCGAAGTTGTTCCTACTGAAGCCGTGGCGGAGCCCAGTGTTATCTCTCCCCATCTTAGCGATGAGCCTGTGCTGCCGAGCATGGAAAACATACCCACAGAGGTTGCAACTGAGCCGCTTTCAAGTGCGGTAGAGCTTGAGCCACAAGAGAGTGAGAGTGCTGTGCCAGCGAGTTCTGAACCCACGCTTGAGGCACCTTTGATTGCCCAACCGGAAGAGAGAGCACCACAGTAAGTTTTTTGTCTGCTGCGCCTCTTGATAGGAATGCACTTTGGGCACGGACTCCGTTTTATGTACAATGGCGCGGCCATTTAACCTTGTAGGAAGCGCCCTTGTCACCACTGCCCATTATTGAGGTGATGCCGAAGCTGTTGTCCGGTATCACCAACTCTCCACAACTCATCCTCAAAGCCGCGCCCGGTGCCGGTAAGTCCACCTACTTTCCGTTGCAGTTACTGCAAGCGGGGCTGTTCCACGGCAAAATTCTTATGCTGGAGCCACGGCGTTTGGCGGCGCGTAATATTGCCCGCTATTTGGCGCAGCAACTGGGGGAAGAGGTTGGGCAGCGTGTCGGGTATAGGGTGCGCGGTGAAAACCGAGTCAGCCGTGCCACTCAGTTGGAGATTGTGACGGAAGGCATCATGACGCGCATGTTGCAAAACGATCCTGAGCTGGATGGGGTAGATGTGCTGATTTTCGATGAGTTTCATGAGCGCAGCATTCACGCTGATACTGCCTTGGCGTTGGCGCTCGAAGTGCAGTCTGCGCTGCGGGAAGATTTAAAAATCGTGGTGATGTCGGCCACACTCGATCAGCAAGCTTTGCAAAACTTACTGCCGCAAGCGAGTTATGTCGAATCGCAAGGGCGCGGTTTCCCGATAGAGATTCGCTATCAACCTCTGCACCCTGATGAGCCTTTGGTGGCGGCGATGCAGCGACAAATTCGTCATCTTCTGCAGCACGAAACGGGCTCATTGCTGGCCTTTTTGCCCGGTGCCGCCAGCATCAACCAGTTAACCGAACAGTTAAGCGATTTGGCTAGCGAGGTTGAAATCTGCCCTTTGTATGGACAGATGGAGTTCGCCGCGCAGCAGCGCGCAATTGCTCCCACTGCGGCGGGGCGGCGCAAAGTGGTCTTGGCGACCAATATTGCTGAAACTTCGCTGACCATCGAAGGCATTCGCATAGTGCTTGATAGTGGGCTTGAACGCAGTGCGCGTTTTGATCTCAAAACCGGCATTACTCGCCTTGAACAAGTGCGGATTGCTCAATCCTCTGCCGAGCAGCGGGCAGGGCGTGCCGGACGTTTAGAGCCGGGGATTTGCGTGCGCTTATACAGCGAAGCGCAGCTTAAGCAGCAGCCTTGGGTGTCAGAGCCCGAAATGCTACATACTGACTTAGCGCCACTGGCATTAGAACTCGCGCAATGGGGCGCGCAGCCGAGCGATTTGGCTTGGTTGAATTTGCCACCGAGCAGTGCGTTTGCGCAGGCGCAGCAACTTTTGCAGCGTCTTGGGCTTTTGGATGCACGCACGCAACTCACAGCGGCGGGTAAAGAGGCACATTTACTGGGCGTTGAGCCGCGGATTGCCGCGATGCTGCTGAGTGCCGATCGCTTAGGTGAGTCGGCCTTGCAAAGTGCTTTAGCGTTGGCGGTGTTACTTGAAGAGCCTGAACGGCAAGTGATTGATGTACAACATAGCTTGCACCGCTGGCAGCAAGGTCGTCATCCTAAACAAAAACTGCTGATCCAACGTGCCCAATCTTTGGCGCACAAACTCGATACGGCATTTTCACTCTCCTCGGTTGATTCAGCATGGCTGCCTTTAGTGGCGTGTTTGGCCTTTCCAGATCGAATTGCCCAGCAGCGCGGCCAACAAAAAGGGCAATTTTTACTCGCCAATGGCCATGGCGCTTGGCTGGCGGTGGAAGAGCGTTTGTCCGCCGCCGATTATCTGGTCGCCTTGGATTTGATGCGCGGCCAAACCCAAGCGAGTCAAATATTCAGTGCCCTTGAGCTGGATATCCACGCGCTTGAGCGCCTATTGCCAGCGCTGATTTCTCGGGTTGAACAAGTGGATTGGGATGAAAAAGCCGGCCGCTTGAGCGCGGAAGCGCAGTGGCGAATCGATCAATTGGTGCTTCGTCGTGAAAAGCTGCCAGAACCCGATAAACAAAAAATGACACAAGCTTTGCTGAGCTATGTACGGCGCAAAGGCTTAACAGTGTTACAGTGGAGCGAAGACGCGAGCGAGTGGCTTGCCCGTGCACGCTGCGCCGCCGAATGGCTGCCAGAAGAAGCGTGGCCAGCCTTGGACGATGAAACGCTACTGGCGCACCTCGAACTGTGGTTAGAGCCGTATTTAGCCGGCGTAACCTCAGTGAAAGGTTTGCAGAGTGTCTCCGTGTTGCAAGCGCTGAAGCACTATCTTGGCTGGGAGCTCAGTCAGCAGCTTGACGAGTGGCTGCCAACCCATCATCTGCTACCAACGGGGAATCACAAAAAAATCCGTTATCAGTTAGGGATGGAGCCTACGCTCTCGGTGCGCATGCAGGAAGTGTTTGGCGAGCAAAGTTCGCCACGCGTTGCCAAAGGGACGCGCGCCGTGGTGATGGAACTGCTTTCCCCCGCGCAGCGACCGTTGCAAGTTACCCGCGATCTCGCCAGTTTTTGGGCGGGCGCGTACAAAGAAGTGCAAAAAGAGATGAAAGGCCGCTACCCGAAACACGTGTGGCCGGATGATCCTGCCAATCATGTGGCAACCAGTAAAACCAAACGACAATTGAACGCATGACGAGAAAAAGTAGTAACAGATCGCGTGGCCGTAAAGCGCGCAGTGGTAAAAGTGCCTCTTCCTCCAAGCTGCAAATCTGGCTGGGAAGGATTTGGAGTATCGGCTGGAAATTAGCGCTGACGCTGGCCGCAGTGCTGGTTTTTATTGGTATCTATCTCGATTCGATGATCAAACAGCGCTTTGAAGGTCAGCTGTTTGATCTGCCGACCGTGGTCTATGCCCGTATTTTAACGCTTGAGCCCGGCAACGGCCTCAGTTTGCAAGAACTGCGCAATGAGCTCGATGTCCTCAATTACCGCAAAGTGGCACAGCCCCGTTTTCCCGGTGAGTACGCGTCTTCTTCCAGTCGAATTGAGCTGATCCGCCGTCCGTTTGAATTCGCGGATGGGCCAGAGCCGGATCGCCGAGTGATGCTCACCTTTGATGGCAGTGGTTTGAACAAAATCGAATCATTAGAGCAAAAACGCGAGCTAGGCTACCTGCGTTTAGAGCCAAAACTGATGGGCATGCTGGAAAAAGATTCGCCGGAGCAGCGACTCTTTTTACGTCGCGATCAATTCCCCGAAGTGTTGGTTGATGCGCTCTTAGTCACCGAAGATCGTGATTTTTATCAGCACGATGGCGTATCACCACTTGCGATTGGTCGCGCTATGGTGGTCAACCTTAAAGCGGGGCGCACGGTGCAAGGGGGCAGTACCTTGACCCAGCAGCTGGCTAAAAACATCTTCCTTTCTAGTGATCGCACCTTGTGGCGTAAGCTGCGCGAAGCCTATATGGCGCTGATCATCGATTATCGTTACAGCAAAGATCGTATTCTTGAAGCCTATCTTAACGAAGTTTATTTAGGGCAAAGTGGCGCAGATGCGATCCACGGTTTTGGTCTGGCTTCACGGCTCTATTTTGGCCAGCCGCTGCAAGAGCTACGGATTGATCAATTGGCATTGTTGGTTGGCATGGTTAAAGGGCCTTCTTATTACAACCCGATGCGTTATCCCGAGCGCGCTCGCGAGCGGCGCGATCTGGTGCTGAAACTGATGATGGAGCACGATATTCTGACGGCGCAAGAGTACCAGCAAGCGGTAACTCGTCCGTTGGATGTGCAGAAAACCGCGCAAATCGCTAGCCGTCAGCCAGCGTATTTCCAGCAAGTTTCTATTGAGCTGAAAGAAAAACTGGGCGACAAATTTAAAGCGGATTCAGGATTACGGGTGTTTACCTCGCTCGATCCGGTTTCGCAGTCCAAACTCGAGCAAGCGATCCACGATCAGATCCCGCAATTAGCGAAAACCGCAGGCAAAGATCTCGAAGCCGCTGCGATCGCTGTGGATCGTCATAGTGGCGAAATTCGTGCCATGGTCGGCGGTAAGCGAACCGGTTACGATGGTTTTAACCGCGTGCTCAATGCCAGTCGACAGATTGGTTCACTGGTGAAACCAGCGGTGTATCTCACGGCGTTAGCACATCCCGATCAGTACAACCTAGCCACTACACTGGAAGATAAACCCCTCACCTTAAAAGGTAGTGAAGGCAGCGCGTGGACACCACGAAACTACGATCGTCAATATCGTGGAGAAGTGCCATTGTATATGGCGCTCGCTCAATCACTGAATGTACCTACGGTATCGTTAGGCATGAAACTGGGGATTGGACAAGTGTCAGAGACCTTAGGACGCCTTGGTGTCAATCGTGATGAGATTCGACCTGTGCCGTCTATGTTGCTTGGTTCGTTCTCGCTCACTCCATATCAAGTGGCGCAGATGTACCAAACGTTGACCAACTCCGGCAAAAAAGCGCCTCTCTCAGCGCTGCGTTCGGTGCTCGATCTGGAAGGTAATGTGCTGTATGAATCTCTGCCGAGAGTATCACAAGCGGTGGATCAACAAGCCGCTTGGCTGACGACTTACGCGATGAAACAAGGGGTGCAAGAGGGGACGGGACGTTACTTGAATGCGCAGTTCAGCAGTGCAGCACTGGCGGGGAAAACCGGGACCACTAACGATAACCGTGACAGTTGGTTTGTGGGGGTCGATGGCCGTGAAGTGACCACCATTTGGCTTGGCCGCGATGATAACCAGCCAACGAAGCTCACTGGCGCGAGTGGGGCATTACGTGTTTATGCGCAGTATTTGAAATATCGCATTCCAGAGAAATTACAGTTACCTTGGCCAGAAGGCATAACGACCTTTGGCTTTGCCAAGCAGACGCAAGGTGGATTGAAACTCGACTGTGATAATGCGTTTAAACTGCCTATTTGGGACAATCAACAGCAGTTAAAACAGCAGTGTGAAAACCGTCCGACCGAGTGGATCAAAAAGCTGTTTGAGTGGTAGCACCCTCGTGGGCGCGGCGTTGTCGTTGCACTGACGACAACGTCTGCTTTGCTTCTGTGGGCATAGTTTTCTCTTTTCTTGCTACTTGCTGCGGCAGCCGTGTTGGCGAGGTTTCTTCACTCCAATCATAGCGACTGTCTATGCGCTTTGTGATGCGTTCACTTGCCGTCTGCCTGTAACTCCCCATAGTTTGGGTATATATTGGTTTGATTCTTAAGGATTTCGAGGATAACTCACGTGATGAAATGGGCGGTATCATTCAGCGTAGTCGTAGGGATAGTGTTTGCCCCATTGGCCTTGGCACAAGAAGCCCAAGCTCAAGTCGCCAAACGACCTAAAATCGCGTTAGTTCTGGCGGGGGGCGGTGCCAAAGGCGCCGCGCACATGGGGGTGCTGCGAGCCTTGGAAGAGATGCACGTCCCCGTCGATATCATCACAGGTACCAGCATGGGTGCTTATGTGGGTGGGTTATACGCAACAGGAATGAGCGCAGAGGAGATTGAAGCGCTGATTTATAGCGTGGATTGGAACCGAGGTTATCGAGATCGTGTCGATCGTAGCCAGCGCCGAGTCCGTGACAAAGAGTATGAAGATCGCTACCAAATCACCACAGATCTCGGCCTACACTGGGGGGAAGTGCGCGCGCCAAAAGGCGTAGTGCAAGGACAAAACATGCTGCGCATGTTGCGTGAAACCACTGGCAATCTTCCCGCCTTCGATTCTTTTGATCAATTGGTGATCCCGTATCGCGCGGTAGCGACCGATATTATTCACCTTCAAGAAGTCGTGCTTGATAAAGGCTTTTTGGTGGATGCCATGATGGCCAGCATGTCAGTACCCGGCGCGTTACCACCTTATGAAATTGACGGTTTATGGCTGGTGGATGGTGGTGTCACCAATAACATGCCGGTTGAGGTCGCGCGTGCGATGGGGGCAGATATTATCATCGCGGTCGACATCAGCACCGACTACAAAAGCCAAGAGGATTTCACCAATCTCTTTACGGTTGCAGACCAGCTTTCGAACTATTTGGTTCGCCGCAGCACGGAAAGACAGAGCGATCATTTGACCTCGCGCGATCTGCTGCTGCGTCCACCCGTGGGCAAAATGGAGACCATGGAGTTCGACAAAATGCCGGCGGCGTTTGCGATGGGCTACCAAGAAGCGATGGATAATCAGGCTTTTTTCAAGAACATTGCTCTGAGTTCAGCGCAATATCAAGCGTATGTGGATGAGAAAGAAGAGCGGCGTAAAACCTTGCGCTATGGTGATAATGTTCAGGTGGACGAAATTGTTCTGCAAAACAACACCCACTACAGCGATCTGCTATTACTGAACCGACTCAATTTAGAACCCGCGCAAAAGCTCAGCACCGAAGAGATTGAAGCCAGCATAGAAGATCTCTATGCCCTAGATCGCTTCGAATTGGTGCGTTATCAATACGAACAACTCGATGACCAACAACAACTGGTGGTCGATGTGCGTGAAAAGTCTTGGGGGCCCAATTACGTCAATTTCCGCTTCTTTTTAGAAGATGATTTTGATACTGAAAGTCAGTATGCCCTTGGGGTTTCCACCAATTTTACAGACATCAACTCACACGGTGCTGAGCTGGCTCTGAATATGGATATGGGGACCGACAAGCTGATCGAAGCTGAGCTTTATTCGCCACTGTTATCGGGACAAAAAACATTTACGACGGCACTGCTGCATTTCAGTAACGAGCGGCGAAATGCGCCTTTGGCAGGCTTTGATGACACCTCTCTCGCGGCTACGGAGAATTACTTACCCGTCACTTATTCCGAATGGGTTGCCGAACTGGCGCTCGGCTATCAAATCGAGTTATGGCGAGAAATAAAACTCGGTGCACGCTACAGCAAAGGCAATGGCGAAGCTTCTTCATTACCGGTTTTTGGGGATTTTTCCTTCCAGCGTCGCGGGGTGTTTTTTGATTATCGACACGACACCTTGGATGACTTTAGTTTGCCTCAACAAGGCATCTATTTTGACTTGGAATATCTGATCTCTAAAGACAGTTTTGACGGTAGCAATCCCCTTTCTGGAGATGCCCTCTCTTCCGATACCGTATCGGAGCTGTCTGGGCGATTGATCGCTGCGCACACCTTTTCACGCCATACTTTAGTCGCAAACTTGGATATGGGGGTGGTGAAAAGTAAACACTCATCTACCCCGATTGATCCGAAAAGCATCGGTGGTTTTCTCAACTTGTCGGGCATCCCCCGCAATAGCTTGATTGGTCAAAACAAGCTGTATGGAAACCTCGTTTACCGTTACCGCTGGTTTGATAATGACTTTGGCATGTTCACGTCCCCCGTCTACTTAGGGGCATCGATTGAATACGGTGGCGTCTGGTCTGATCCCGATTTGCGTTTGCAAGATGCGCCTTTGTATGGCGCAGGTTCGATCTTCGCTGGGGTGAATTCGCCGATTGGGCCGATTATGTTTGGCTATGGTCGCACCGAGCAGAATTATGACTCGATCTATTTCATTATTGGTACCACATTTAAATAGCGAGAGCTTGAGATGGGTGGGGTTTGCGCGCTTTTCACTCAGTGAGAAAGCTAAAACTTTAGTCTCAAGTTGCTATGTTGGTCAAAATGATGAGATTTTAATTTATCGTTAAACTTGCTATTCTGACGCCCACAGTTTGGCCTCTATGGCGCTGTTTCTCAGTCAATTTGAGTGAAAACAAGGGCTAGGGAGAGCCAAGTTTCCAAGGATGTTCGCTCGTATTTTTATAATCAACTGGGTGAACCGCAATGAGAGGAAAAAGTCGTGCTTGAAGCCTACCGTAAACACGTCGCAGAGCGTGCCGCTGAAGGAGTTGTACCTAAACCCCTAGACGCAGAGCAAGTCGCAGGACTTGTCGAACTTCTGAAAAATCCCCCACAAGGTGAAGAAGCTTTCATTCTTGACCTACTTGAAAATCGCATTCCTCCGGGTGTCGATGAAGCGGCTTACGTGAAAGCAGGTTTCTTGACGGCCGTTGCGAGAGGCGAGGTCGCATCTCCGTTGGTGAGTCGTGAAAAAGCGGCGGAGTTACTCGGTACCATGCAAGGCGGCTACAACATCGAACCGCTGATTGAATTACTGGACGATAGCGCGCTGGCTCCGATTGCCGCCAAAGCGCTGTCTCATACCCTCTTGATGTTTGATAACTTCTACGATGTGGAAGAAAAAGCCAAAGCGGGCAACCCATTTGCGAAACAAGTACTGCAATCTTGGGCTGATGCAGAGTGGTTCCTATCTAAGCCGGCACTGCCTGAAAAAGTGACCTTAACTGTATTTAAAGTGACGGGGGAGACCAACACGGACGATCTCTCTCCAGCGCCTGATGCATGGTCACGTCCTGATATCCCTGTACACGCATTAGCCATGCTGAAAAACGCGCGCGATGGCATTGAGCCGGATGTACCGGGTAAAGTTGGCCCGATCAAACAGATCGAAGCACTTAAAGCCAAAGGTCACCAACTGGTTTACGTGGGTGATGTGGTCGGTACCGGTTCATCACGTAAATCGGCAACCAACTCAGTGTTGTGGTTTATGGGAGACGATATTCCTAATGTGCCTAATAAGCGCACGGGCGGATATGTGCTTGGCGGTAAAATCGCTCCAATCTTCTTTAACACCATGGAAGATGCTGGCGCTCTGCCTATCGAAGTGGATGTCTCTAAGCTCAATATGGGCGATGTGATCGACGTTTACCCATTTGAAGGCAAAGTGTGTAACCACGCGACGGGCGAAGTACTGGCGACTTTCAAACTGAAAACCGATGTCCTGTACGATGAAGTGCGTGCGGGTGGTCGTATTCCGCTGATCGTTGGACGTGGCCTGACGGATAAAGCGCGTCACGCATTAGGTCTGGAAGCGTCAAAAGAGTTTCGTCGCCCTGTGGCGGTTGCAGATAGCGGTAAAGGTTATACGCTGGCTCAGAAAATGGTGGGTAAAGCGTGTGGTGTACAAGGCATTCGCCCAGGCACTTACTGTGAACCTAAGATGACGACCGTCGGTTCGCAAGATACCACAGGCCCAATGACGCGTGATGAATTGAAAGATTTGGCCTGTCTTGGTTTCTCTGCCGATTTAGTGATGCAGTCTTTCTGTCATACCTCGGCTTATCCAAAGCCTGTCGATGTGCAGACTCACCACACATTACCTGATTTCATCATGAACCGTGGCGGTGTTTCACTGCGTCCGGGCGATGGTGTTATCCACTCATGGTTAAACCGCATGCTACTGCCAGATACAGTCGGTACTGGTGGTGACTCGCATACTCGTTTCCCATTGGGTATTTCTTTCCCAGCAGGTTCTGGTCTGGTGGCGTTTGCGGCCGCGACTGGGGTAATGCCGCTGGATATGCCTGAATCGGTTCTGGTGCGCTTTAAGGGTAAGATGCAGCCGGGGATCACGTTGCGTGATCTGGTGCATGCCATCCCTTATTACGGCATCAAGCAAGGTCTGCTCACGGTAGAAAAAGCAGGTAAGATCAACGAATTCTCCGGTCGTATCCTAGAGATCGAAGGGGTTGAACACCTGACGGTTGAGCAGGCGTTTGAGTTGTCTGATGCATCCGCAGAACGTTCAGCGGCAGGTTGTACCGTGAAGCTGTCACAAGCGTCGATTGAAGAGTACCTCAACTCGAACATCGTGATGTTGAAGTGGATGATTGCTGAAGGTTATGGCGATCGCCGTACTATTGAGCGCCGTATTCAAGCGATGGAAGCTTGGTTAGCTAACCCAACACTGATGGAAGCGGACAAAGATGCCCAGTACGCGCATGTGATTGAGATTGATCTTGCTGAGATCAAAGAGCCAATCCTATGTGCGCCAAACGATCCAGACGATGCTCGTCTGCTTTCTGAGTGTGCGGGGGAAACCATCAATGAAGTGTTCATCGGCTCTTGTATGACCAACATCGGGCACTTCCGCGCGGCGGGTAAATTGCTTGAAAAATTCAATGGCCAATTGAATACCCGTTTATGGGTCGCTCCGCCAACCAAGATGGATCGTGACCAACTGATTGAAGAAGGTTACTACGGTATTTTCGGTCGTGCTGGCGTGCGTATCGAAACGCCGGGATGTTCGTTGTGTATGGGTAACCAAGCACGCGTAGCGGACAAAGCAACCGTGATGTCGACTTCAACGCGTAACTTCCCGAACCGTTTGGGCACAGGGGCTAACGTTTACCTCTCTTCTGCTGAATTAGCGGCAGTGGGAGCGATTTTGGGTCGAATCCCAAGCGTAGCGGAGTACATGGATTACGCGAAGCAGATTGATGCGGCGGCTGCGGATACCTACCGTTACCTCAACTTCCACCGTATGGGTCAGTACACCAGTAAAGCAGATTCGGTCATTTTCCAAGAACCTGCATAAGCAGAGTGATTGAATCCTCTTTTAAAGCCGCGCTTGTCGCGGCTTTATTGTGGGTATTTTTCGGTCGGTTTACTTTGCGGGTCATCACTTGTCTAAGTATCGTGAAGGGGTTTGCGATATACTCGCGCCATTGTGGATCGGTGGAGTGTTCACCATGGAATTTGAATTTATTAAAAATACCCTGCTCGGTGAGTATGCGGTGCGATGCAATATGGAGCACCAAATCGTCGGGCGATGGCTACAAGAAGAGATTGGCCAAGACTTAGCCAAACTTAAACACGTATTAACGCTGATCGATAAGGCAGAACAATCACCAGCCCAAGAGTTTTTATGGACGGGACGTGAAATCTCATTACTGGTGCAAGGCGATGAAATCACAGTGCAAGAGAATGCGCTGGCTTATGAGAGTGAGCATGAATTAGAAACCGATTTTGCTCTCTATGACAGCGAAAGTATTGCCGCCTGTGGGCGAGAAGACTTTGTGGCCTTACTGACGCAGTGGCAAAGTTTTATTCAAAATCAGGGTAGGTTCTAATCCATCCTGCTCATACGTTGTGCGTTATTGTTGGGAAAAGGCTGCACCGAATCGGTGCGGCCTTTTGTTTTTTTACTCAACAAATGCCTATATATCCATAAAAATCATTAAGTTAAAAAGTTGGCACGCCCTTTGGATAATGAGGAGTAAATGGACGACTGCTTCAGAGAGGAAGAGATGAAACTGATTAACGCAATCATTAAACCATTCAAATTGGATGATGTTCGCGAAGCGCTGGCGGATGTTGGGATTGAGGGGATGACGGTGTCTGAAGTGAAAGGCTTTGGACGTCAAAAAGGACACACTGAACTGTACCGCGGTGCTGAGTATCAGGTCGATTTTCTCCCTAAAGTCAAAATTGAAATTGCGACTCAAAGCGACAATGTCGATCGCGTAGTTGAAGCGATCATTAAGGCGGCGCACACCGGAAAGATCGGTGATGGCAAAATTTTTGTGTATGACCTAAGCCAAGCGGTGCGTATCCGTACTGGCGAAATGGATTCAGAAGCCCTTTAAATTCAAGGATGAGATTTGATTATGGAACTATCAATCACAGTTACTGAGCTGCGTTACGCACTCGATACATTTTTCTTCCTGATCTCAGGAGCGCTCGTTATGTGGATGGCGGCAGGTTTCGCTATGTTGGAAGCGGGTTTGGTTCGCTCCAAGAACACCACCGAAATTTTGACGAAAAACTTTGTTCTGTATGCGATTGCTTGTACCACCTATTTGATCGTCGGCTACAACATCATGTATGTCGATAACACGGAAGGAGGCTGGTTGCCTTCGTTTGGTGCGCTGATTGGCTCACAGGCCGATGGTGCTGACCACTCGCTCGAATCGGACTTCTTCTTCCAAGTGGTGTTTGTGGCGACCGCGATGTCTGTCGTCTCTGGTGCCGTCGCAGAACGGATGAAACTCTGGGCATTTTTGATTTTCTCCGCAGTATTGACCGCGTTCATCTATCCCGTTGAAGGTTACTGGACTTGGGGCGGTGGCTTCCTTTCAGCGGCAGGATTTAGTGATTTCGCAGGTTCCGGCATTGTGCATTTAGCGGGAGCTTCAGCGGCATTAGCAGGCGTTCTTCTGCTCGGGGCTCGTAAAGGCAAATACGGCAAAAACGGCGAAATTTATCCAATTCCCGGTTCCAACATGCCATTGGCCACACTCGGTACGTTTATTCTGTGGTTTGGCTGGTTTGGCTTTAACGGCGGCTCACAGTTGATGGTGTCGGATTTTGAAAATGCGACGTCCGTGGGCAAAATTTTCCTCAATACCAATGCGGCTGCGGCGGCAGGGGCTATCGCTGCACTTTTAGTGTGTAAAACCACTTGGGGTAAAGCGGATCTCACCATGGTACTGAACGGTGCATTAGCGGGCTTAGTGGCGATTACGGCCGATCCTCTCTCTCCTTCACCGCTTTATTCGGTAGCGATTGGCGCAGTATCTGGCTCTCTGGTGGTGTTTAGCATTATTGGTCTCGATAAGCTGAAAATTGATGATCCAGTGGGGGCGATTTCCGTCCATGGCGTGTGTGGTTTCTTCGGTCTGATAGTGGTACCACTGAGCAACGCTGATGCAACCTTTGGCGCACAATTACTTGGTGCTGCGGTGATCTTCGCATGGGTGTTTGGTGCAAGTCTGGTGGTTTGGGGCGTGCTTAAAGCGACGATGGGGATCCGCGTCTCTGAAGAAGAAGAGATGGAAGGGATGGACATGCACGATTGTGGTGTCGGTGCTTACCCAGAGTTTGTTACTGTTAAGTGAAATATCATTTTACAAATTGACCTGAACAAAACCTGCCGTAAAGGCGGGTTTTGTTTTATTGCCAATTGTTTTCTTATTGAACATTCCTATAATACATTGCGATTGATAAAGGTTATCATTACTAGTCAAAAGGAATACTCAATGAAAAAACTGCTCAGCCTGTCAGCGATAACGCTCAGTGTGCTTGCTCCTTCTGCTTTTGCCGCTCAAGAAGTCAATGTTTACTCTTATCGCCAACCGTTTCTGATTGAGCCGATGTTTGCTGAATTTACGAAAGAAACTGGCATTAAAGTTAACGTGAAGTTTGCGAAAGAAGGTATCGCTGAAAAGCTTGCTCAAGAAGGCGAATACAGCCCAGCAGATGTGATCTTAACCGCTGAATTCAGTCGTCTGTTTGAGCTGACCGAAAAAGGTTTGACTCAGCCGCTGGATAGCAAAGTGATTGAAGAGAACATTCCGGCTCAGTATCGTGACAGTGGCGATGAGTGGTTTGCCCTGACTCAGCGTACTCGCAGTGTCTATTCTTCACGTGACCGCCTAGGTAAGCTCGGTGATGATTTTGACTATATGGATCTGGCAAAGCCTGAGTTCAAAGGCAAAATCTGTACTCGTAGTGGTAAGCATCCTTACAACATCGCATTAGTTGCTTCCATCATTGCTAACCACGGTGAAGCGGAAGCAAAAGCTTGGCTAGAAGGCGTTAAAGCGAACCTAGCACGCAAACCGCAAGGCAACGATCGTGACCAAGTTCGCGCGATCAAAGAAGGTCTGTGTGATGTCTCATTGGGTAACAGCTACTACCTAGGCGCCATGCTGAATGATCAAGAGCAGAAATCTTGGGCTGAAGCTGTGTACATCAACTTCCCAGGTCAAAATGTGCAAGGAACACACGTTAACGTGAGTGGTATGGCGATGGCTAAATACTCACCTAACCGTGAAAACGCGCAGAAACTGATGGAGTTTTTGACTGGTGAAACGGCTCAGAAAATGTATGCAGAAGTGAACTACGAATACCCAGTCAAACCGGGTGTACAACGTTCTGCATTGGTGGAGTCTTGGGGCGAGTTTAAAGCCGACAGTCTGCCACTGGAAAAAATTGCAGATAACAATGCTGCAGCGATCAAATTGATCGATGAAGTCAAATTTGACCTGTAAGTAAAATCAGGGGTATAACGTACCCCTATTTTATTTGAGGGATGCAGTATCTGCTTGCTGTTCAAGCCTTATACTGATAGGCGATGAAAGAAAAATATTTTGCCTGGAAAGCCAGCAGCCTAGTGTTAACCACTCTGCTGGTTTTACCGATCTTAGCGATCTTCTATACCGCATTCGGCAACAGTGATGAGGTTTTTGCTCATCTTCTGGCGACTGTGATGCCCACCTATATTTTCAATACATTGGTATTAACCTGTTCGGTATTGCTCTTGGCTTTACTGTTTGGGGTACCGTCAGCTTGGCTGATTGCCATGTGCAAACTGCCCGGTGAGCGTTGGCTGCAATGGGCGCTTGTCCTCCCTTTGGCGATGCCTGCTTATATTATTGGGTATTTATTTACCCATTGGTTTGATTACGCAGGTCCAATCCAAATTGCCTTGCGCGATTGGACCGGTTGGCAAGCGGGCAGCTACTGGTTTCCCGATATTCGTAGCCTAGGCGGTGCGAGTGTGGTGCTGGCGCTGGTACTTTATCCTTATGTGTATCTTTTGTGCCGTGCGGCGTTTATGGAGCAAAATGTCACTTTGCTTCAGTCTGCGCGCTTACTGAAATGTTCACCGTGGCAAAGTTTTCGACGTATTTCTCTGCCATTAGCACGACCTGCGATTGCGGTGGGTTTGTCTTTGGTGGCCATGGAAACCATTGGTGATTTCGGCACGGTAAGCCTGTTTGCGGTGAATACCTTAACCACAGCGGTTTACGATACTTGGCTCGGTTATTCCAATCTCAATGCGGCTGCAAAAATCTCGGCCATTATGCTGGTGATGGTGCTGCTACTGCTCAGTAGTGAGCGCTATAGTCGTCGCCGACAAAAACTGTATCAAACCCAATTTAATAGCCATGAAGAGTATCGTTATACCTTAAAAGGCTGGCGTTTATGGGCCGCTTTAATCTGGTGCTGGGGCTTAGTGGCGGTGGCGTTTATTCTGCCTCTGCTACAACTTATCAGTTACGCGTGGACCTATTTTGCCCAGAGCTGGACCACCCAATTTAAAGAGTACGCGATCAACAGTTTCACTGTCTCGATCAGTGCTGCTGTCGTAGCAGTCTTAGTGGCTTTAGTGGCTAACTTTTATGCCCGTTTACAAAATAATCGTACCAGTGTTGCCTTGATGCGCCTCTCTTCGATGGGCTATGCGGTGCCGGGAACCGTTCTGGCTATCGGTATTTTAGTACCTGTACTCGCACTGGATCATCTGATCAACGATATCGCTAAAATGATGGAGTGGGGACGCCCAGGGCTTGTTTTCTCCGGCAGTTTATTTGCGATTGTGTTCGCGCTGGTGGTGCGTTTCTCGGCGGTAGCGATTGGCAGCATCGAAAGTAGCCTCAGTAAAGTATCACCTTCGTTGGATATGGCGGCGCGCACTATGGGTTGTCATGCCAATCAAATGCTCAAGCGTGTACACTTGCCGCTGATCCGCCGCGGTGCATTAATCGCCGGCTTGTTGGTGTTTATCGAATCGATGAAGGAATTGAACGCGGCGATTTTGCTGCGCCCATTTAACTTTGAAACTCTCGCTACTTACGTCTATAACTACGCTTCAGATGAGCGCTTAGAGTTGGCGGCGCTACCCGCCATTTTACTGGTGTTGGTCGGGCTTATTCCTCTTGTTATGGTTAACCGTTCTTTGGAGCAAAAGCACTAATGAGCTGCGCACTGCTGATTGAAAATCTCACTTGCCAATACGATGCACAAACCGTATTAAAATCTCTCTCTTTGCAAGTCAATCCGGGCGAAATTGTCTGTCTGCTTGGCGCAAGTGGTTGTGGTAAAACCACCTTGCTGAAAGCGATTGCCGGCTTGCTGCCTTTGGCTTCTGGTCAGCTTAGCCTTAACTGTGTCACCTTGGATGACGGTAAACGCTGGTTGCCCCCTGAGCAGCGCAATATTGGAATGATTTTCCAAGATTACGCATTGTTTCCCCATCTTACCGTGGCGCAAAACGTTGGTTTTGGGTTAGATGCGATGCCCGCGAAGCAAAAGCAGGCCAAAATTGCCGAGATGCTGGCTCTGGTTCATCTTGACGCTTTCGCAGAGCGTTATCCGCACCAACTATCGGGTGGTCAGCAGCAGCGTGTCGCCATTGCTCGTGCCTTAGCGTATAAGCCCGATCTGTTACTGCTTGATGAGCCGTTTTCCAATATCGATACTCAAGTACGCCATGAGCTGATCATTGAGATTCGTAAGATCTTTAAACAGCAGGGTGTCACGGCGATTTTCGTCACTCACTCGCGCGAAGAAGCGTTTGCCTTCGCTGATAAAATGGCGGTGATGAATCGTGGTGTGATTGAACAATACGGCACCGCCGCAGAGCTTTACTACCAACCATCGAGTCAGTTTGTGGCCGATTTTCTGGGCGGAGGCAGTTATTTAAGCGCCAAGCGGATCAGTGAAACTCAGTACCAAACGGCGCTTGGGGTGGTCGAAGCGATTGCGCGCCAACCGATCGCGGTAGAGGCGGAGTGTAAGTTACTGCTGCGTCCACAACAGGTGCAAATTCGTGCAGAAGAGGAGAGCAGTGTGACGGTGACGGAGCAGCAGTTTATGGGCGATCATTGCCGTTATCTGATTGATGCGCATGGCACTCAGCTTATCGCGACCTCTTCGCAACCGCTGGAGTTAGGGCAGTCAGTCTCGGTCAATATTGATACCCAAGGCGTGCTCGCTTTCGCCTAATGCACCCACCAAGCGTCTTGAATTGCCAAACTATGTTACCTGCATAAAAAAGCCCGACGTCGAGCGTCGGGCAAGTGTTCTTCTCCGCTGAGGGGACTTAACCTCAGGGGATGATTTGACAAGGCGATGATTACAACGCCAAGAAAGCTTTCATCTGTTGAAGAACACGCTCCGCAGTATCTTTGTCGGCCATTTCGGCGAAAATACGTAATAAAGGTTCAGTACCGGAGAAGCGGGCAATTACCCAGCCACCGTTCTTGAAGTAGACTTTCGCCCCATCTTCATAGCTGACTTTATCGATGTCGAATTCAAACTCAGGCAGTTTTTTCTCAATGTAGACCTTGTTGTAGATCTCATCACGCTGAGCGGGCTTAAATTTGCAATCGCCTTCCGCAGTGTAGGCATAGCCGTAACGATCATAGATCTCGGTTAACAGCTCAGAGAGTTTCTTGCCCGTCACGCTGATCATTTCCACCAATAGGCTAGAAGCGAACACGCCATCTTTCCCCTTGATGTGACCACGAATCGTGAGGCCGCCAGAGCTCTCCCCGCCAATCAGAGAGTCGTCCGCTTCCATTTGTGAAGAGATGTGTTTAAAGCCCACAGGCACTTCAAAGCACTGCTCACCATGATCGGCGGCGATCTTATCCAACAGATGTGTGGTTGCGATGTTACGCACCACAGAACCTTTCCAGCCTTTGTACTCCAGCAGGTAGTAGTAAAGCAGGATCAGCACTTCGTTCGGGTGAATAAAGTTGCCTTTTTCATCGATGATGCCAAGGCGGTCCGCATCGCCATCGGTGCCGATACCGATGTCATAACCTTCGTGTTTCACCAGATGCTTCAAGCGATACAAGGTGGCAGCGCTAGGCGAAGGCATCAAACCACCGAAGTCTGGGTTTTTGCCATCGTTGATCACGTCCACGTCGCAGCGGCCATTGATCAGTACCGTTTGCAGCGCGTTTTTCGCCACCCCGAACATCGGGTCGATCAACACTCGCAGATTGGCTTTTTTGATCGCTTCAATATCGATGAAGTTGATGATGCTGTCGACGAACTCGTTCATCGGGTTGATGATGGCGATCAGTTTGTCGTTGACGGCTTGATCAAAGTCGATCGATTTCACGTCTTGTAAAGTCAAAGTGGCAATTTGCTGCTCGATCTTCTGAGTGATCACTTCATCTGCATCACGGCCACCACGGATAAACACTTTGATGCCGTTGTAGTCGGCCGGGTTGTGCGAGGCGGTAATACAGGCTGAATAAGCACAATCCATCGCTTTGGCTTTAAACATCACCACCGGTGTTGGCACAAACTTGTCAATAAAGCTCACCACAACGCCATTCGCGGCTAACACTTCGGCAAACCAGCGTCCCGCTTTGTCTGACAGAAAACGGCGGTCGTAACCAATTACGAAGCCTTCGTTTGCGGCTTGCTCATGATGGATGATGTTGGCTAACGCTTGAGCCACCAAGCGCACATTATCTTTAGTGAATTCTTCACCAATAAACGCACGCCAGCCGCCAGTACCAAATTTAATCATTTTCTCCCCCTATCCCTTTTCTACTGACGCTGCAAGAGTCTTGGCTGCAACGACAAGTGGTCTGGGCATATAAAACGCTTAGGTATTAGCAAACGGGCACTCAGCGAGTGCCCGAAAATGGATTAACCTAGAACAACCACGACTTGGTTAACGCTGCCTGCGGCTTGCACAGGAACGGCACCTTGAATCGCTTGACCATTTAGGGTGATGGATTTCACGCCTTTTGAAACACTTTGCGGGTTTTCAACTTTGATCTGGTAAGTCGCATCACGCCATTCGCGAGTCACTTCAAAACCCGGCCATGACGTTGGGATACAAGGATCGATCTCCAGTGCATCGAAGCCCGCTTTGATACCCAAGATATAGTTGGTGGTCGCATGGTATGCCCAGCCAGAAGTACCGGTTAACCATGGGTGGTTAGCGCGGCCGTGATCTTGGTGGTCACGCCCCATGATGAACTGTACGTAAGAGTAAGGTTCAGCAATACGGGTTTCGATGATGTCGTTTTGGTTGTATGGGTTGAGTGCGTCATACAGCTCCATCGCACGATCACCACGGCCCAGTTTCGCTTCGGCTACCCATGCCCATGGGTTTGGATGCGAGAAGATCGCGCCGTTCTCTTTCACGCCTTGGTAAACGCGAGTCACGAAACCGATGTCATCATTTGGCGTGGCAAATGATGGAGCGTTCAGGTGTAGACCGTATTTGGAGAACAGATATTTGTACACCGCATCCATTGCTTTGATGCCGCGTTCATGGCTAACCGTGCCAGACAACACTGCAAGCGAGTTAGACTCTAAATGCACTTTGCCTTCCACTTGTTCGAAGGTTCCGATCTTGTCGCCATTTTTGGTCAGGCCACGGATGTACCATTCGCCTTGTTCATCCCACAAGTGAGTTTCACACGCTTCGCGTACACCATCGGCCATCGCTTGGTACTTGTCGGTTGCCGCTTCATCATTGCGATAGCGTGACAGTTCAAGGAAAGATTCCAACGCCCAGAAGTGTAGGAAAGAGACCATAGAGGACTCACCACCACCGAGGTTCAAACAGTCGTTCCAGTCGGCACGCAGACCCTTACAGATACCGGTTTGCCCCACATATTCTGCAGAGAAATCTAGCGCTGCCATCATGTGCTCATATACGGTTGCGTTGCCGCCATCCGCGTAAGGGATTACTTCGTCGATAAAGGCGAAGTCACCGGTCTCTTTCACATAGTTGAGGATGGTTGGCACAATCCACAGGTGATCGTCAGAACAAGTATCTTTAATGCCGTGGATCTTGTCTTCATCCGACGGTGTGGGGACAACTGTGGGTGATTTAGACGGTTTAACATCCGCTTTTTCTGGATCGAACCAGTCAGGATCAAACAGGTGCAGACCGTAACCGGCTTTCACTTGACCACGCAGTAGGTCAACGAGGCGCTTACGAGTCATTGCTGGGTTAGTGTGCGGTACGGAGATCGCATCTTGCGCAGTATCACGGTAGCCAAGGCCTGTACGGCCGCCGACTTCAATGAAAGAGGCGAAACGCGACCACACCACACACGTCTCCGCTTGGTACAGAGTCCAAGCGTTGATCATGGTATCGAGACCTTGGTTGGGTGATTTGACTTGGAATTTCGCACAACGCTCATCCCAGTGTGCTTTGATACCTGCAAAGGCAGCATCCACTTTGCTCAGATCTTGGTATTTTTCACGCAGTTTTGCGCCGTTGCCTTTACCTACACCTAAGATCACTGCGAAGCGAACTTTTTCGCCTGGTTGCAGAACGAATTGCTTATGCAGTGCACCACAGTGGTTGTAACAGGTTTGCGCACTGTTAGAGCACTTGCCTTGCGCCACAGCGATTGGGTTAGCTTCATCACGGTACATGCCAAGGAATTGGTCGCGTTGGCCGTCGTAGCTGTCGGCATCGAAAGTCGCAGTCAGGTAGTAGAAGCCTAAGAAATCATCGGTGTTGTAGTACAGGTCATACTCAATCACGCCATCTTTGAACGCAGTACCTGCTGAGTAGAGCGACATTTGATGGTTTTGGTTATCTGACTTGATGTGGCTGAAAGAGAACTCAACATAGTTGAACGCACTGATGGTGCGCACTTCGTTCGAAGTGTTTTCAATCACTACATCCCAAACTTCGGCATCTTCGCCTTTAGGAACAAACAGGGTTTTGGTCGCGTGAATGCCGTTGTATTCACACTTGAATTTTGAGTAAGACAAACCGTGGCGAACTTCGTATTTCGCTTGTTCAAGGCTCTTCGCAACAGGTTGCCAAGAGATTGACCAGAAATCGCCTGTCGCATCATCGCGTAGGTAAACATAGTGCCCGGGACGATCTTGGGTAAAGTTTGGACGAAACTTGGTCACGCGGTTGTACTCAGGTGAGTGATAGAAGGAGTAACCCCCTGCGTTGTGTGAAATCACCGTACAGAATTTTTCAGTACCGAGATAGTTAGTCCAAGGTGCGGGTACGTCAGGGCGAGTGATGACGTATTCGCGATTATCATTATCGAAATAGCCGTATTTCATTGTGCTTTCCTTTTAAACCAGCTGCCCTATGGCAGCTAAAAATTTTGCTAGTGAAAACCAGCGTGAGTTCCGTCACGCCGTCGTTACGATTTTCGGAAGAATTACTTTCAAGGCAGAATTACTTCCAAGGCGCGCGATAAGGTATTTTCTGCTTATCCAGCAGTGGTAAATGGCCTTTCAAACGCGCTAGATAATCCAACCAGTCACGCTGGGATTTCTCTGTCCAACCGCCTTCTGCTAATGCCGTGAGACGTGGATAGAGCATGTATTCCATGCGTTCTGAGTTATTGATCAATTCACACCACAAAGCGCATTGAATACCTAAAATGCGTTTACGCAGTGGGTCATTGGCCGGAACGTCGGCTAACGGTTCATAACCGTAAGCACGCTCTAGCGGAGTAACACCCGCCCAATCCACGCCCGGCTCTTCAGGAGCGTAGTCTTGAACGATATCGAGATAGGTGAATTGTCCCGGTTGCAAAATCACGTCAAAGCCTTGTTTGGCGCAATCCAAGGCGGCTTTTTCCGATAACCAAGAGTAAATCACCGTATCTTTACTCACTTTGTCGCCGTGATGGGCTTCTTCCCAGCCGACCATGCGCTTACCCAAGCTCTTGAGTTTTTTCTCGGCGTAGCGCAGTAAGTGGCCTTGCAGCTCTTTCGGGTCGGTATAGCCTTGCTCTTGCATTAAGGCTTGGCATTTCGGGCTATCTACCCACACGCCGTGTGGGACTTCATCGGCACCGATATGGATAAATTGGCTTGGAAACAGCGCAGCCACTTCTTCCAATACGATGTCGAGGAATTGATAAGTGCCCGGCAGTGCAGGGGAGAGCACATTGTCGTTGTAGTACTGAATACTGCGATATTGCGAGCAATCTTCCTCATCAACCAGCCATTCCGGCAGCGCTTTAATCGCGGCGCGGCTGTGCCCTGGTACGTCAATTTCAGGGATGACAGTAATGCCACGATCGCTGGCGTACTCAATCACTGCACGGATCTCATCTTGGGTATAGAAACCGCCATGACGCTCGGTGAGTAAACTGTATTGAGGTTCAAGCACTTCATCCATGCCACGCCATGCACCAATGTCTGTCAGTTGCGGCAGGCGTTTAATCTCAATACGCCAACCTTCATCATCGGTCAGATGCCAGTGGAACACGTTAAATTTGTAGTGTGCCAGTTGATTGATCACTCGTTTGACCTGCTCAAGCGAGTGAAAGTGGCGGGCGCAATCGAGCATCATGCCGCGATACTTAAAGCGCGGTGCATCGACAATTTTGACCAGAGGAAAGCGCAATGAGCCTTGATGCGCTTGCGCCAGTTGCAGCAAAGTCGCGCTGGCATGCATAAAGCCACTGTGGCTACCTGCTTCAATCTTGATCCCTTGCGCTTCGATATTGAGTTGATAATGGCCCTCATCGAGCGTGGGATTACTGCGGTAGACGATATCGCTATGGCCAACCGTATTCAGTTTGAACCCATGCAGTGCATGCAATTCTTGTTCTAACCAGCGTGCAGCACGCGCGGCCGAGTCCGATTGCAGCGAGATCTGGCTGGAGTGGTTGACCACAAACTCACCTTGGAAACGTTGCAGTGAATTGGGTTTTGGAATTAGGCACAGCTCGGCGGCCTCAACGTGTGGGATTTGGCTACGCTCGCGAAATGGTGACGCGAGAACGATAGGGTTAACCGCAACGTTAATTCTTTCGACAGGCTGTTTATCATTGAGTTGGACAAACGCGTGCTTTACCCCATCGGTGTAGAAATGGTAAGGCGCGGTTTTGATGATGAACTCACAATAAAAGTGGCCATTGGCTGGCAACACTTTTTCCGTTGGAACAATCGAACATAAGCTGCCGACTTGGGTCAGTTGACCGTTGGTCACACTCATGGGTTGGATGTAACGATCAATCACAAAATACAGCGACCAATCATGCAGATCTTGATCGCTCAAATTGTGCAGGGTTAAACCAAAACGGCAATCCGGTTTTTGTTCCGAGAGCACCGCAAATTCAATTCGATAACTCATAAACCATCCTTATACAGGTTGTGCTCAGGCTTACCGGCAAACATTAATGCGCCTTCGATAGCATCCGATTGCGGTTTGACAATCCACTGCTGTACCGGTGGGGAGAGCCAATCTTGGATACGCTCAGCAATGCTGCCCATTAAACAGATGCGTTCTGCGCCTTTGTGGTGTAAGGCGATCAGGAACATTTCAATGTCTGCGGCGGTCTGTTTGAGTAATTCAATCGCGAGGGTATCGCCGCAATAGGCATGGCTGAAAATCTGAGGTGAAAATTGCCCATAATCGCGAGGTAGAGCGGTTTTAGACCAAGCAACAATGGCATCAATATCTTGGTTAAAGTGGTTCATCACTACATCACACAGCGGGGTATGGGGACGGATGCCGTCTTGTGCGAGCAGCACTTGTTGAATCAGGCGTAAGCCCATGACGGCGCCACTGCCTTGATCGGAGATTGGGAACTCACGACCGCCAACCACGTACTGTTTGCCACCTTTTAGCAAAATGCCGCACGATCCGGTTCCGGCGATCATGATCGCGCCCTCTTCACCAAGATGCGCGCCAAGACAAGCGCCATAAGCATCGGTGTTAAGCGTGATGGAAGCGAAAGGGTGCGCCTGCTGCATAAAAGCGTGCCACGCCTCTTTTTGCTCCGCACCAGCCAAAGCAAGACCTACATGCATACGAGGGAAGTCGTCTGATGATAATCCGCCTTGCTCTGCCGCTTGGGTGATCGCATCGACTACGGAACGCAACGCCACCTCAACACCGAGCATGATGTTGGCGCTGCCACTTTTGGCTTCGCCAACCCATTCACCTTGCTGATTACGAATGCGAGCACGGCAGGATGTACCGCCGCCATCAATGCCTACGTAGTAGTTCATTGGTTCTCCTCCCCGTGAGCGGTAAAGTGAGCAAATTGGCTGATGATGGCAAGCAGATACCAAGCGCCATGCGGGATCCATTGTTCTCCCCAACGCCAGTTTTGCAGCATGTCATCTTTTTGCCCTGCAGGGTTAAACGCGATATCTCTTGGGTCATCAAAGCCCGCGGTTATGCCGTTACACACACCGCCTTTGGCATTGAAAAAGCCTAAATGAGGTAAGTAATCGGGATTATTGTGCCCATGTCCATCGAGCATGCACATGTTGTAAGGATTGAGCCCGACAATCCAGTTCAGGGCATTTTGTGACCACTGTTCAAGCGGTTTAGCGATAGCGGTACTCAAATGAGGCTGAGCAAGATAGGCCATGCTCGCCAACGAGGCGAGACGGGCATTTTCACCTTGCCACCAGTAACCACTTTCGTTGTCTTGGGCGATAAAGAAACTGGTGCGTTTGGCGCTTTCCACCCCTTTGACATACTGACGCGGGTACCCAAACGGGTTGGAGACTTGTTGAGTTATCGCTAACTCGAATTGACAGGCTTGCTCGACCACTCTTTGGAGTTGAGCGTAGTTAGCCGTATCCGTTTCAATATTCAGATACTCGCAAAGTGCAATGACAGGCAGACCAGCATCACTGGCGTGGAAGTATGGGCGCTCACCGTTGCTGGTGGCAGACCAGTAGTGCGCAATTTGTTCATCGCTGCATTGACGCTTGGCTAAACGCTGTGCCCACTCACGAGCTTGAGCCAGATATTGGTCATTCTCTGTCGTGCGGTAAAGTTCGCAACACGCCAAGAGTGCGCAGTACTCATCAATGATGTTTTCAACCCCATCATTGAGGTAGGCGAGGTTATGCTCTTTGAGGTGCCAGTAGCCTTTTTCTGCCGCCTGTAAATAGTCAGTTTGTGTGAACTCGCCGTGCGTATCCAAACGCGCGGCTGCGGCAAGTGCAGCAATCGCCATGCCACCACCTTGGCGAAAACCCGCTTGATAATCATCGGATTTATGGCCTTGTTGGGTCGCGTAGGCACAAATCTCCCGTTGTTTGGTATCTTTGCTCCATTTGTCAAAGACTGTCATATAAAAAAATCCCTCGGAGTTTTGCATACGGCGTAGAAAATCAGCACCAAACAACGCTTCATCCTTGAGGCGAGTGCGAGAAAACGATGCAAAACCCGAGTGATGTTGTAAAACCGCTAACCCTTTGAGCATGTTCCAGACCACCAAAGGTGTTTGTTGTGGGTTCAAATAGTTAGCGTAAGAAAGGTGACTGAGATACTTGCTAACGTCACCTGAAGCGTCGTACCAGCCACCGTGCACATCGGCAGTGGTTGATGTGCCCAGCAGCGGTACTTGCTTGTCTTGTTGATCAAACTGCCCAGAGCAGCGTTGCGATTTAAAGTAGTGCAGCACATCAGAGAATGTGCGTTGCATTAATACGCCTCGCGCAATAGTAAAAGTGGCAGAATGCGTGTGTTCTAGGCGCAGATAATAGTCGCCTGGCGTCGTGAAATCGGAAAAGTCGATACGATGAAATTGTCCCTGATGCCAGTTGTCGACCTTGCCGTGCCACTCAATAGCGAGCTTGGCAACGGTTTGGTGACTACGAGCGCAAACCAAAAGCACACAATCGTCCATGAGTTGTGTTTGTCCACACAGCAACACCGCCTGTTTAGGGCCTTGGATTTCATAGCCAATGTGGTTGGTCAGTAACAGCATTCATTTTCTCCACAGTATGGATTGAGCAAGCTCCCTACGAGAGGGAGCTGCTGGTTTTATTTTTCAAACAGATAACAACGCACAAAGTGGTTGTCAGACAACTGAGTGACTTCTGGCAAGGCTTCGCGACATTTCGCGGAAGCGTGCAAACAGCGTCCTGCAAATGGACAGCCGACAGAATTCGGAGTCCACAGTGGGATCTCGCCTTTGTTGCCTTCCAATTTTTCGTGGATAGACTTTTTCGGATCGGGCACCGCAGAGACTAACAGCTTGGTGTAAGGGTGCTGTGGATCGTGAATGATCTCATCGGTATCACCCCATTCCACCATGTGTCCTACGTACATAACGGCCAAGTCTTCAGCGATGTAGCGAGCGGTCGCGATGTCGTGCGTGATGTATAGCAGAGACATTTGACGCTCAAACTTCATCTCTTCCATCAGGTTGAGTACGCCTGCACGGATTGACACATCAAGCATTGAAGTGGGTTCATCAGCCAGAACAACCTCAGCACCAACAGCAATGTTACGTGCTAAGTTAACGCGCTGACGCTGACCACCAGAAAGTTGGTGCGGATATTTAGCGGCTGTGGCTTTTGGTGGGATGAGACCAACTTGTTCAAGCAGTTCGTAAACACGCTCTTCCAACTCTTTTTTGTTGCCCGGGGTGACCTTTTTGTGGATCAGCAGCGGGCGAGCAATGTGGTGGAAAATGGTATGGGTTGGGTTGAGTGAGCCAAACGGATCTTGCCATACCATCTGTACGCCTTCGCGGTAATGCATCAGGTCGTCACGAGAAACGATGTCCTGAATATCACGGCCTTTGTACTCGATAACCCCAGAGGTCGGCGCGTACATTTTGGCGATCATCTTGGCGGTGGTGGATTTGCCTGAGCCAGACTCACCTACCACAGATAAACCGCGGCTTTTGTACATTTTGAATGATACGTCGTTGATGGCACGCATCATGGGTTGTTTGAGTGCGTTACTGTTGATGGCAAAATCTTTAACCAGATTTTTTCCCTCAACCAGTAATTCGCCATGTGGTTTGCTCATAATTGTCTCCAGAAATTCTTTGCTACTGCTTTGTCGTACGCCTTAGCGTTTTATAGTGGCGTTCGATTGCGTATAGAGATGGCAGTTAGAAAAGCGGCCATGCTCGATTTGGCGCAGTACGGTCGGTACCTTAGTACAAGCTTCATGAACTCGATCACAGCGAGCTTGGAAACGGCAACCTTGAGGAATGTCCAATAGGTTGAGTGGGTTTCCAGGGATCCCTGTGAGTTTTGTTTTTGGTCCAGTTAATGGTGGAAAAGAACTTCCCAACCCTTTGGTATAAGGGTGGTAAGGGGTTTCCAGAATTTGTTTTGAAGGAGCCACTTCAATCAATTCACCGGAGTACATGATGCCGATACGGTCTGAGAACTCGACCATCAGTGACAAGTCATGAGTAATGAACAGAATAGAGAAACCAAACTCTTCTTTGAGTGCGTAGATCTTCTGCAGAATTTCACGCTGAACGACAACATCTAGCGCGGTCGTGGGTTCATCCATAATGATCATTTTTGGATTGAGCGCGAGCGCAATCGCAATCACCAAGCGTTGACGCATACCACCCGAGAACTGGTGCGGATAATCGTTAAGACGGCTTGGATGAATATCCACAATTTCTAACAGCCCTTCAGCACGACGTTTGGCTTGTTCACGCGTCATATTGGTATGGCGCATGATCACATCGCAAAATTGCTCTTCCATGGTCAGAACTGGGTTCAGCGCGTTCATCGCACTTTGAAATACCATCGACATTTCTTTCCAACGGAACGCTTGCATGCGCTCATCACTGTATTTCAGGATGTCTTCACCGTTGAAGATCACCTCGCCACCAGTGATGAACGCGGGCGGCTTATGCAGGCGCATCAGCGAGAAGGCAACGGTAGATTTACCACAACCGGATTCACCCGCAAGGCCAAACACCTCGCCGGGGGCTAAATCAAAGCTCACATTGTTACAGGCACGGACGTCACCAGCATCGGTAATGTAGTCCACGCATAAGTTGCGGATTGAGATTAATGGCGTAGTCATGATTATTTATCTCCGCTCCAAAGTGCATTTTGTGGTGGTACGTTTGGCTCACGCGCTTTTTGGTCTTGCTTGGCAAGGTTTTTCCAACGCTTCATGCCTTTATGTGAACGCAACTGTGGGTTAGCAATTTCGTCAACCGCAAAGTTCAACAGCGCAAGGCCTGTGACCAGCAGAGTCAAAGATAAACAAGGTGCCAGCAGTTCCCACCAAGCGCCGATCAGCATTGAAGACGAGGTTTGTACGTTGTAGAGCATGATGCCCCAACTGATGGTGTTAGGGTCGCCCAAGCCTAAGAAGGAGATCGTCGCTTCCATCATGATCGCGTACATCACCGAGCCGATAAAACTTGCGCCGACAATCGAAATCAGGTTTGGCAGAATCTCAATAAAGATGATGCGCCATGAAGATTCGCCTAGTACTTCTGCGGCTTTCACAAACTCTTTCTCACGCAGTGCCATGGTTTGCGAGCGAACCACCCGCGCACCCCAAGCCCAGGAGGTACAGCCAATAATCAGCGCTATGGTGAGAGGTCCCGCTTCCCCAATAAAGGCAGCTAATACGAACAGCAGTGGGTATTGCGGAATGACCAGCATGATGTTCATTGCGGCGGTGAGGAAATCGTCGATTTTCCCGCCAAAATAACCCGCAGAGACACCGATGACGGTGGCTAAGAAACAGACCGTGATACCAGCGCCGAAGCCCACAGCTAAGGATACGCGAGCACCATAAGCCACTTGTGACCACACATCACGACCCATACGTGTGGTGCCTAGTATGTGGTCAGCTTTTTTCGACATCGCTAGAGTGCGGCGATCTGTCGCTAGGTTTTCGGCAATCCAGCCATCAGGACTCGCTTTCGCCGCTTTTACGACAAAAGCGGGGTATTCGTGCGGATTGCCTGTGCGCTTGTCTGGCTCATGAGAGGTAAGAAGTGGTGCGGCGACCGCGAGCAGAAAAAACAGGCCTAAGATGGTGACACCAATCATCGCCATACGGTTGCCGCGTAAGAGTTTCCAAAGTGCTTTCATGATTATTTACCTCCCTTGCGTAAGCGAGGGTCAAGAACAACGTATAACATGTCCGCCAGCAGGTTAAAGAACAGCATGAACAGCGTCATGATCAGCAGCTGACCTTGCAGAACTTGGTAGTCACGTGCGGTAATCGCGTTGAACAGTACAGTGCCTAAACCTGGGTAGTTGAAGATGATTTCGATAATCAACTGACCACCAATCGCCATACCGAGCGACATAGAAAGAGCGGTCACACTTGGCAGTAGGGCGTTACGTGCTGCGTAGTTAAATACCACACGGTTTTCGCTCAGGCCTTTGCCTTTGGCCATGGTGATGTAATCTTCAGCGAGCAGGTTAATCATGTTGTTACGCATGTTGACCAAGAAGCCACCGATCTGCACGATCGAAGCACAGAACAGAGGAAGAACGGCGTGATAACCGACGTCTTTGATGAATGCCCAACTCGTCCAATCTGGAGTGGTACCTGCTGTGTATGCGTAGCCAGTTGGGAACCAACTTAAACCGATAGCGAAAGTGAACATGGCGAGCATGGCAATAACCACTTGTGGTACAGCCTGAATCACCAGCATTCCCGGAGTAATAAAAGTGTCGTAACGGCTGCCCCGTTTCCATGCGGCAAAAATACCGAGCACAGAGCCGATGGAGAAAGAGATGATAACCGCCGTTCCCGCAAGGAACAGTGACCAACCAAATGCACCACCAAGCAGCTCATTCACACTTAAAGGGTAGAATTTGATTGAAGTGCCCAGTTCCCAAGTCAGGATGCTTTTGATGTACGTCAGATACTGCACATACCAAGGACCTTCAACAAAGCCAAGTAACTGTTTCATGGCTTCGATACGTTCTGGAGTAACTTGTGCGGTTGCGTGAGCAAACATCATGGTGACCGGATCACCAGGCATGGCACGCGGAATAATAAAGTTTAATGTTGCTGCGACCAGCAACGCGGCAAAATAGAACGACAATCGTCTTAAAAAGTAACCCATAACTTACACCTTACTCACCCAGTTTTGTCCTGTCTCTGGTTTCAGGTCTCGCCCCTAGCGAATTTGAGAGCGAGAAATCCCCTGACGACGAGCGCCATATGTCTGCTTAACAACATGAGGGGATTTAGATAGGCGGCGCACAGCGTGCGCCGCAAGAAATGAACGTGTATTACTTAACTGGTTTCAGATCCAGTACGTGTAGTAGACGCTCTGGGATACCAGCCCAAACGCTTGGACGGCCCTTCGGATTTTCTTCGCTCCACCAGCCAGTGAAACGAGTGGTGTTGTACTGATACATCCATGCACCAGACATTACAGGGATAGTCACTTGGTTTTCAGCAATGATCTTCTGAATACCGTGAGCGATCGCTAACTGCTCGTTCTTGTCCGCTGTTTTGTAGAAGCTGTCTAGCAAACCATCAAGCTTCTTATCGGTGAAGTAGTGCATCGCAAAGCGTGGCATACCGTCGCCAGATTGTAGAGCTGAGTTGTAGCCGCTGTTCCAGTAAGTGAATGGGTCAGCGCCGTGGAAGTAGTTGGTGTACGCAACGTCGTAAGTACCTTCTAGCATCGCTTGGTTATAAACCGCGAATTCAGGAGTACGTGCTTTCGCTTTGATACCCACTTCTTGTAGCTGCTCAACCGCCAGTTGAACTGTGTTGTTAAAGTCAGTCCAGCCGTTTGGAGATTGGATCAGCAGTTCAAAAGATTTGCCTGATGGAGTTTCAACGAAACCGTCACCGTTCACATCTTTGAAGCCCGCTTTTGCCAGTAGCTTCTTAGAGCCTTCAACGTCATAAGTGTTGAAGCCTTTGTACTTTTTGTGGGTCGCTTCATCAGACCATGCTTCGAATGCGTAGCCAAGGCCAGATGCGAAGTCGTTCACTGTACCGCTGCCGTAGAAGGCGATATCAATGATGGTTTGACGATCCAGAGCCATAGAGAACGCACGACGGAAATCTACGTTATCAAGTGCTTCTTTTTTCGCTGGATCTGGGTTTTTGAAGTTCACCATGAACGCCTGAGTACCCGCTGCTGGATACCAGTAGTGGTGGTTAGGGTTCGCTGCGGCGTAAGTACGGTCGATATCTGGAACGAATGAAGAAGTCCAGTCGAGCTCAGAGTTAACGATTTTGCCCAGTAGTTGGTCGTTGTTTGCGATTTGTGGAACACGCAGACAGTCAACTTCTAGGTTAGCGGCATCCCAGTAGTTCGGGTTACGACACTGGATGTACAGTTGTGGAGTGAAAGTGTCGATCACGGTGAAAGGACCAGTACCTACTGGATTTTCGTTAGTGAAGGTGGTTGGATCTTTCACGTCTTTCCACACGTGCTCAGCAACGATAGGGATCAGAGAAATTTCATAAGGTACGTTTGAGTTTGCTTCAGACAAACGGAAACGCACTTTGTATTCGTCAATTTTCTCTACGCTGGTAACCCACTTGTTGATACCACGTTGATCAAGTTCTGGTTTCGCTTTCAGCAGGCCGAAAGAGTAAACCACGTCGTCAGCTGTGAATGCTTCACCGTCAGACCACTTAACGCCTTTGCGGATATCGAAAGTCACGCTCATCAGGTCGTCAGCCATTTTGTAGCTTTCTGCCAGACGGAAAACAGGCGTATTACCTTTCATTTCATTGAATACAACCAGAGGTTCATAGATAAAGTCGGTGGTTGTACGCAGGTTAGTCGCTAAGTACGGGTTGAAGTTACGTACCATTGTAGGGTAGAAATCTGGCACGATGGTGAGCTCACTACGTGCAAACGCTGGAGCTGAAACACTGGTTGCTGCTGCGATTACTGCGGCGGCTAGTGCTGTCTTTTTAATATTGGCAAGCATAGCTGTTCCTTACTAGTTGCTTTCATTTCACTAATGGATGGAATGTCATCAATTGATAAACACTCTCCAAGACCTACCTCATCACTTTTACCCCGTCGGAGGGTGGGGAGTCATGAGTGGCCTGTAGGCCTTTGGCAGGAGTAAGAAAACACCTAGCCAAGAAATTTATCAATTGCAATTCCCGTTAAAAACGTCAAAACCTAGATGCCCTACGTCATTAACGTCAAAATACCTTCTGATGTGTGATTTTTGTACAAAAAACGCGAAGTGATTCAACTCGCAAAACGGGTGCGGTTTAGCTAGGTTTGTTAGTGTTTACTTACTTATTTGGCCTTGTTTGATAATGGCTCTTTGCCTGAGCGCTATTTGCGAGATCTCGCTCACTAGCCTGATTTTACGTTAATTTAATCGATTAAATTAAATCTGGCGAATTGTTGTGACTCCCTTCGCAATCTCAAACAAAGGCTGACTGAATCAGGAATTTGCTGCCCTTTCTTACCGTTTTATCCCGACTTTTTGAATACAAGAAGAGGGGAGTAATATGCTTTTTTTATCTCTTGAATCAAGTCTGAGTGTGTGACTCTAGTGCTCAATATGAAGGAACGAATTCCTTTGCAATTGGAAGCTGCGTGGTATTGGTTTTGTTGGTTCACCCCAATCACATAGTTTGCCTAGGCTCATGGGATTCACT
>NZ_WPDC01000014.1:0-65935 GCF_035615595.1 Vibrio sp. R-1
ACAAAATAAATATTAAGTTCGGCATTATATTTTTCTGGATGATTGAATATGAATAGAGCACATGGGTTCTTCCTCTTTTTACTCTCAATTCCTACCGCCATCATTTCAGCTTTGACTTTTGAACAACAAGGTGGATTCATTATTGGTGGATGGTTTGTAATAGCTCTTGCGCTCTCTGGAATGGGTGCAATTAAACAATTCATAAAAGAGCGCAATAACCAATATGGAATCACAACTGGTGTCGTGGTCGGATTTGAAGTAACTATTAAATACAATAGAAATATCGAAGAGCGTTTTAGAAATAAAAAATTTCTCAATCCTCAGGTTGAATATACTTGGAATGGTCAGGTTTACACTCAATCATTATTAGTAACTTACGATGCTACTTTACATCGTATTGTTGGTAAGAAACTAGGAGAGGAAGTTGTTTTGCGTGTTCCATTAAATGAACCTCAAAACGCAAGAGAGAATACATTTATTTCCAAGTATATCTATCTAATAATTAGTGTCTGTGCTGGTTTTCTTTCTTTTTTAATATTGTTTTTGTTGGCTTTCTAGTATGAGCTATACCAAATAATATCAACATAATACGCCATGCCCTGTTGATTAAGCAGGGCACTATTTTATATCAATCATGAAATATACACTATGCTGTTTTTTCTAATGATTGATATTCATACTTTACTTTATGACCACATTCGCAACTTACAGTATAAGTGTTTTTATCTTTTGATACATGGGTTTTTCTATTCCCACATTTTATGCAAGCTACGTTCATTGATGTGTTCTTATTACAATCTTTACAGGTGACATAATATCCAAATTTACCATATTTTGGTGAGGTGTTATTACTTGAACACTCCTTACATATAAACCAAGGATTTGAGATGTTTATTTTTGTTTCTGTTTGATGTGTAATGTTATCTGGTTTATTGATCTTATTAGTGAATTTTTTATCTTCGATTAACGGGTTCTTGTGTACTTCAATTAAGAAGTTTTTAATATTTTTAAGCTCATTATCACTAAATGTTGGATTTGGCTTTAAGATACTCGATCTACTAGCTATTATTTCTTCCACTCGATTAGCAATTTGTTCTGATTTAATAATCATTGGTGATATTTTTGATGGAATGTTGTCTCTATCGATGATTGCATCATTCGAAGCCGCGCACAGAGTGTCCCAACATCGGCCGCCAAAATAGCCTTGAAGCATTAATATCTTTTCTAGTAACTGTTCTGCATTATCATTTAATAATGCTTTCAATAGTTTGGTTTGCATTTCTGCTTGGGTGATAGGAGATGGCATTCCGACCCATTTCCCACGAACCGTTCTTTGCCATTCTAGCTGCTTGTTAATTTGAACAGTACCCTTAATGGATTTTGATTCAATAATGATAAACCCTTTTTTATAAACAACAAGGTGGTCTATTTGTGCGATTTCACCTTTATGCTCAATGCGTAAATCATTATAAATGAAGATACTCTCATTTTCGGAGAAATGACGTCTCAAATAGAATGCGACATCATTTTCTACTTGATTGCCTAAGTCTTGTTTGAAATTACTAGTTTTAATATGTGTTTTTTCTTTTACTATCATAACTACCTAGCCTTTTTATTTACATATTGTTATTTAAAATTTATATATTTGAATTGTGCCTTATTCATCGTCATCGAGTCTGTGATTGCTGACTATTATTTTTTATCACTGCTTTTAATCGTGCGAACGTTTTCATTGCATCGGTTGCTGGCATATTTGGATAACTTGGATTTTGTGCTTGTAGTTCATACTGGTTCGGTGCGATTTTACGTACTACCCGCAGTAAGTACTGGTTATCCCCCGTTTCATCTTGAGTTTCTATAGCCATGGTGAGGTTTGATATAGAGCCAGCACTGCTTGGTGTCACCCATTCAAGTAATAACAGATCCCCGTCTTGAATCGGATTTTTACCGCCGTTCATTGAGTTACCCGAGGCTGGCGCGACAAAATGCCGTGTGGGATCAAGTAATCCATAGCCATCAGGAACAAAATAAGTCTGTACTTCTCGCTCTGAACCGCGCTTAAAATGGCCACAGGCAATTTTCAGTTCAGGGTAAAAAGGCAGCATCGTCCCTTGCGGATCACTTTGTTTGGCAAACTCGAGCACTTGGGCTGAAGGTGAGTGTTCAATGTCTGGCTGATTCGATGGCTGTTGTTGCTGTGGTCGCTGGGCATATTCAGCCAAGCGTAAATCAACCAATTCTTGCATGGCATCGTGTAATAACTCGATATGCTGATCTTTTATCGCGAAGGTAGCGACAAATTTTTGATCGTTAATTGTAAACCAAGGAGCCGATTTATTATTGGGCTTGGTAAAAGCGTTGATCGGATTCGCTAGCCAATATTTTAACCAGCCTTGATCGCTGGCTTGAAACTGCTTGGCACTTTCGGTGAGCTCTTGCGCCATTAACTGTGGACGACGTGACAACACATGATGGCTTCGCTCGGCTAACGCGCTGAGTGTTGGTGGCTGGCGCAGACCATCAAGTTCCAGTAAGGCTTCGAGCAAGATCGCTTTAAACGATTTGCTCATCGCTGTGTTTTCAATGCCATGGAGGAGAAAATCACCATAATGGCTGACGAGTTCGCTGAGGTGTGGATCATTTTCTTGGCTGGCGACTAGATGAAACCAGCTTATGGCTTGCTGGCGAACTTTCTTCATCGGGTAGCCATGATGGAAAAATTCACTGGCGGTTGGGCGATGAGCTAATTGATGCGCTAATTGTTGATAATCATCTTGCACATTATTGCGTAGCCGTTTGGCTAAACGTTGCCAAAAGTTGATCAGCTCAATATCAAAATTAACATGACAACCTTTGGCAAGTGGCGCGTTAGTTTGTAATTTCCCTATCACTTCTCGGAGTGTTTTGACATTAAATAAGGTTGCTGGGCGGTTTAAAAATGAATCGTGATTACCAATAAAATCCAGCACGACAAGTTTGCGTTTGTTGGTAATGGGAGAAAGGCGTAAGCCGCGACCTAATTGCTGTAGAAAGAGAATTTTTGATTCGGTTGGGCGAGCCATTAAAATCGTATCAATCGAGGGGAGATCGGTGCCTTCATTAAACAGGTCGACCGAGAAAATAATCTCAATTTTACCTTGGTCTAGCCATTGCAGCGCTTGATTACGCCTTACGGCTGAATCACTGTACACCGCAATGGCATGAATGCCTTTGGCGACAAAATACTGCGCCATAAAATCCGCGTGTTTTTTCGAGACGCAAAAGGCTAAGGTTCGCGTTTGTTTTTTGGCTTGCCATTCACGATAGACATGTTCAGCGCGTCGTGATGTAGCCAGTTTATTATCAAGCGTATTAGGATCAAACTTACCGTTACGCCACGGAATCTCTTGGTAATTTACCGCTTGATCGTAGATACCGTGATAATCAAACGGTGTGAGAATCTCATCATCAATGCCATGCACTAAATTGCGTTCGAAGACTAAGTTATCATCACATAAAGAGAGAATATCAGCTTGATCAGAACGCTCCGGTGTCGCCGTTAAACCTAGGAGAAATTTAGGCTGAAAATAGGCAAGCAACTGACGATAGCTTCTTGCCGCGGCATGATGAAACTCATCCACTATTAGGTAATCAAAGTGATCAACGGCAAAACGTTGTAGGTGATTTTGCTTACCTAAGGTTGCGACAGAGGCAAACAATAGCGTTGCTTGATCATCTTGTATCGAACCGTTGTAGAGACCAGTTTTGGCGTGGGGGATCAACTGGCTAAAGGTTTTTTCTGCTTGCAGCAGGATCTCTTCACGATGGGCAACAAACAACACGTTTTTCGCTTGCATTTGCATCACATCAAAGGCGGATAACCAAGTTTTTCCCATGCCTGTCGCAAGCACTACTAACCCCCTTGAATAACCTTGTTGTCGAGTGGCATCCAGTGCGGCTAAAGCTTCAATTTGGATTGAGTTTGGTGTTGGAACGTCGATGGTTTCTTGTTCATCCTCTGTGACCAACTGAGCAATGGTACGCTGCTGCTGTGTTTGTTGATAACGGCAGAGGTAATTATCAATCCATTGATGGCTTAATGGCTGACTCTGGTTGTGGGTGAAAATGGCAGCAAACTTTTGACGAATATGGAGAAACTCAAGGGCAGCAGCACTGGTTTCAGGTGGTTCAAAGTCGTGACGTAGAGCCCATTCATGGCTGTCTAATAACGCTGTTTTGCTGATGTTGTTGGAACCAATCCAAGCGCAACCTTCAAGTATTTCTCCCCGTTCACAGCGGACAAAAATGTACGATTTCATATGAAAACTGTGCTGACCACATTCAAATACACGACACTGAGCGCCGCGTTCTGTTAGCAACATTAGGCGTCGCAGCGCAACAGGATGAGTAATCGAGAGATAATCTGATGTTAGGAGTTTTACCTGAGCACCACTTTGCACAGCATCAAACAGAGGATCAAACAGTAAATCCAGACCGGATGGCTGAATGAATGAGACTGAAATTTCAATTTCAGTCGCGTGATTAATGGCTTGGACAAGTCTTGGTAGGAGCGGATCGTTTGCACCACCAGAAGAGAGCTTATGACCTGAATACAGAAAACTTTGTCTATCACTCATCACTTAACGCTTAATTAATATGGCATTGAGCCATTGTTCATGTTCACGCCCTGCTCTGAGATCTTGTGTCACCCAAAGCTTGTCGATGGCTAGCGGTGAAGAGGTGAGCAATTGATTTAAAAGGACTTCATTACAGTTGGTGAAGCTACGCCCATCTCTCTCTACCTCGTCCTGACCATATTTAAATGAGCAGTAAAAAGCACCGCCACACTTGAGCATTTTTGCTAAGTGAGCAAACGTCTCCGGTAACGATTCTCTCGTGACATGCAGTAGGGAAGCACAAGCCCAAATTCCGTCATAGCGTTTACTAGAGGTAAAGTTTTCGAAGGTTGTCACAGTGACAGATTGATTGAGTAGTTCTTCAGCCAAAGCCGCTAAAGGTGCACTGGCATCAAAAGCATCGATCTGATAGCCCATATCTAGAAATCGTTTACTATCTCGTCCTGAGCCGCATCCTGCATCTAACACTAATCCACCTTGAGGTAAGTAAGGTACAAACTGGTCAAGTAGGGAAGTGGAATCGACTTCGACAGTGGAAGAGAAAAACTGCTGTGCATTTTGATTGTAAAATTCTACAGACATTGGCGTGAGCTCCTCCTGAATTGGATGCAGAGTGTAACTTCCTCATCCTCATTGCTCAATGAGTTGCAATGTAACTGTGAGCTACTTTGTGAAATCGAGGATGTACGACTTGTTGGTTCAAGATGCTCTCCTCGTAAGCTCAAGCGGCCTTGGGCAAGTCGGGGTCAGTTAGAAGATGACATCATGGTTTAAATAGTAGGGAGCATCGGTGGTTTCAATTCTTGAGCGTCTACAAGTTAATTCGCTTTACCTCAGCGTTTTTGACTTCCGTAGCGGATAGCGGTTTTGTCTGTCACGGCATGTTTAGGAAACATAAATTAGGAGCCCAAAAGGAACTGAACCCGAGTCCATGTATTCCAAAATCATTTAAAAATGCTAGCTTGTTATAGCGATTCAATCTAAATAAATGGAGCTGATACGGAGCAATTTACCCATCCTCACCATCCATTAAGAGCGATTTTAACGCATCGGGAGAAGAAGGCAGCAGCCCGATTTTTAAGCTAAATGGTTTGAATACTTTGTTGAGAATCTCTGTATTGTAGCTGCCCCGATCATTCTCTATGTCTGAGAGTGTTTTTCTTGAGACATCGACAAGTCTTGCGAATACATCCTGTTTGAGTCCCAGTATATTAATGCGTAGACTTTTCAGCGCTTGGCCCTGTGTTAGCTCTCCAAGCAATAAGTGTTTGATGATTTTGTTTGCCTCGGTTTTGCGCTCTGCTGCACTTACTGCTTTGGCGTTTTTTGAGGCTTTCGATCTCGTTGGAGTATCGAGTGGTGTTTGCTCTTTGATCGAATGAGTTGCATTCTTCCCAACCTTGGGCTGCTGTTGATTTCGGTTTGCTCTTAGACGAGCTACCGTATCTTGTACGGACTCTTTATTGCTTGGCTTCATAGTAGCTCCCATTTAGTGAGCTTTTCTGATAAATAATTAAGTCCAACGGCTGGCATCTCCAAGATTTGTTCTGGTACTCCTCGTAAAGCGAGTCTCTGCTTTAGGCCTACGCATTTACTTGCAGTAATTGCTAGCTCTTTTAATAACATTTCCTTTGGCACCAGATCAGATAAGGTGTCTGCAATGCCGACAAAGTCGTAAGTTCCGCCAACCTCTAGTGGGGCTTTCCATTTTGTTGTTCTTGGAATTCCTGCAGGATCAGCTTTCATTGGTGCGAAATCGTAAATGGGAGCAAGCTTTATGACTCCATCACCCTTTAAGAATGAAGTATTTCTGCCATGGTTATCACTATTACCAAACAAGATGTTGAGTAGATCTCTCTTCACCCATTCAATAACGAAAGCTTGGGTATCAAACCTATACCCTTGGTGTTTAACCATATTACTTTCAGTAATTTTTTCTATGAGAGTTCGGATTGTTGTTTCGTGATCAAGAGTGACTCCAGCGCCTTTGTTCAAAATGGAATACACTGATTCCATGCCAAATCGCTCTATTTGTTGATCAATAATTTGAACATCAAATCGAGGAAGCCATAAGGAAGGGTAGTTTAATCCTTCCTCCAAGCGCATACCGTCGGTGGAGATCGTTTCAACTCCCATTTCAGTTAGCTCGTGGTAGAAGTAGAACTCAGCTCTTAGAATATTACAGTCGATGGTGCTTCTTGAGCCTCTAGGGTACTTTACTAAGTAATGTAAGTCGTGGTTGCTATTGTCATCTTGGTATGGATCAATCCATATTTTTTCGCTGCCAGATCCATGATCGAAACCACATCGGAGGATCAGTTTTGGCGCTTCACCTCCAGCCCCAGTTGCACCACCTGCGGCTGCCCCTCTTTGTTGTGCGTAGTCGAGGAAATCACCAGCTCGATTTTTAACATCATCAATAGAGAAGTAGAGGTTGTCTGCGACTTCGTAGCGTTCAGGAAGGGAGTCTTTTATTCTTAAGTTACCAATAGGCGACATCGTGCCAAATTTGAGCAAAACATAGTCTTGTTCATCAGAACTAAGATCTTCAATATCTAGGTGTTTGACCCAGTATCGTCTACTAGCGCCACTAGGCATAATATCGTCTAGAAACTTTAACCATCCAGGCTTACCCATGTCATCAAAAAAGAATGAGACTGGGTGGTTTAGTGAAACAGCGTGAAAGTCATCTTTATCGTAATGTTCTAGCGCATAGTCGCTGAGATAGTTGAGTTCAGTCACTCGGAAATTATGTTGGCTACTTTTAGGGAATGAGATGATACCAATATCTATCCATTGACCTCTGATAAAAGCTTGTACGGTTAGCTCTTCCATCGACAACACCTCTACTTATCAATGAGTAAAACTTTACTCTTAAAGCCATTTTATTTCAATTTGTGAGTAAAAAATTACTCATTAATGTGTGTAGATACTATTTATGAGTAAATTATTACTCATGAGTTGTAAGTCAAAATTTGTTGATGAGCAGGATGGATTGTTTTAGCTATGTAAAGCTGCGATAGGGAGTGGGGCGTTAATTGTTTGTTCAGTGATGCAGCTTGTTCATAATAAATGAACAGTTGCCTTAAATGAACAAAGTGAATCTTGATGAGACGCCCTGAACCACTTAAAGCCAAATAGGACAAGAGGTTAGAAAAGAAAACGGGACGTCCTGAGACGTCCCGTTACTAGTGATTGGTGGAGCTGGGGGGAGTTGAACCCCCGTCCGAAAACCATTCATCTTTGGTACTACATGCTTAGTCGATCTTTAATTTCACCACCGCCTGCGAACCGACACGCTAACGAATGGCTAACCTGAATTAGATCTCGCGCTTCATCCCTCAGGTGGGGGAATCCACGCCAGCTTGATTTGGTTTGACCTTCCTGATTTCCCCGTCTTACAAGCGGAAGCTAGGGAGGAAGGGCTCTGAGCAGGGTATTAAGCTGCTAGTGCGTAGTTTTCGTCGTTTGCGACTATTTTTTTGCGGTTTGTTAACGAGGCCTACCGCACCTCGGCATGCACCTCAGACTGCAAAATTCCCGTCGAATCCTGAATCAGCCCCAGAGGTAACGGGTGCATAGTACCAGAATAAGTGCTTCTGTCTAGCTCCCATTTTTCAAGTGGTTACTATTAGCGCAACGCGCTCTTCATCACTCGATCTTTTTGGCGTTGCCACTCTTTTTCTTTCAGATCTTCACGTTTGTCGTGCAGTTTCTTACCTTTCGCAACGCCAATTTTGATTTTGACCCACGAACGAGACCAGTAGAGTGACAATGCGGTTAGTGTCATCCCTTCACGGTTGATACGGCCAAACAGGTTGTCCAGCTCGCGGCGTGAAAGTAGCAGCTTGCGGATACGGGTAGGGTTGGCTACCACGTGAGTGGAGGCTTGCTGCAACGGAATAATGGTCATACCGGAAATGAACGCTTCGCCATCTTTGATGTAGACGTAGCTTTCTGCAATGTTGGCTTTACCTTGGCGAAGTGATTTGACTTCCCAGCCTTGTAGCTCCATGCCAGCTTCAAATTCATCTTCGATGAAGTATTCGTGACGAGCTTTTTTGTTCAGCGCGATAGTGTTGCTACCCGCTTTGGTATTGGTTTTCTTTTTTGTCATAGTGGGCGCATTATACGGATTGGTCAGCGGTTAGGAAACGCTTTTGTTTGCCGTAGCATACGGTTATCTGCGCGATGACTCAAGCGCTGTATTGTGTTGTGCGAGCCTGATGGCTTGAGGTGCTGGGGGGATGAAAGTACAATCCGTTTTCCCAAGCTGTTTGAGTCGTGGTAAGGAGTGAAAATGAAACAAGTGAGTCGTTCTGCCTTGGTCTCGTTTAGTGCAGAGCAGATGTTTCATTTGGTCAATGATGTGGCGCGCTATCCTGAGTTTTTGCCCGGTTGTTCGGGCTCTCGTGTGCTGGAGCAGAGTGAGGCACATATGGTGGCATCGGTGGATGTTTCAAAAGCGGGGATCAGTAAGACGTTTACTACCTCGAATCAATTGACGCCCGGGGTGTCGATTGCCATGAGCTTGGTGGATGGGCCTTTTAAAACGCTGCGCGGTGGATGGTTTTTCACTCCGTTGGATGAAGCCGCGTGTAAAGTTGAGCTGCGTTTGGAGTTTGAGTTTTCCAGCAAAATGATTGAGTTGGCGTTTGGCAAAATTTTTAATGAATTGACCAGCAATATGGTGAATGCGTTTACTCGCCGAGCAAAACAGGTGTATGGAGAGTGATGATGAGCAGTGAAATGATTCATGTTGAAGTGGTGTATGCGCTACCGCATGAGCAGCGTGTACTTAAGCTGGTGGTTGAGCAATCGGCAACGGTGGAAGAGATCATCCGTACCTCCGGCATTTTGCAGATGTATCCTGAGATTGATCTGACGGTCAATAAGGTGGGCATTTTCAGCCGGAATGTGAAGTTGGATGCTAGGGTGCGAGATAAAGATCGGATTGAGATTTATCGCCCATTATTGGCTGACCCGAAAGAGATTCGCCGTAAACGTGCGGAGCAAGCCAAAGCGGCCGCTAATCAAAGTTAATGTGACGGCTGAAGAATCAACACCAAAAAAAGAAAAGGCTTGTGAAAGCCTTTTCTTTTTTAATCAGCAAAGTGCGCTTAGTTGACGCCTTCGAAGAAAGAATCGCCAGCAGGGAAATCTCCCGCGACATTGACTAGCTTGCCACCATCGTTAAATTTCACGATCAGGTTCTTTTGTACCGGATCGTTATGGCCTTGGGTGTGGTGGTAAATGTAATACCAAGTATCTGGGTAGCCATTTTCAACCAACATAGGTGAACCGAGAACAAAACGAACTTGATCTTTGCTCATGCCAAACTTGAGCTGATCTACGGATTGTTGATCAACATAGTTACCCTGATTGATATCGATTCGATACACCAAGCGCTCTAATAATGAGCAGCCGGATAAGGCGGTGACGGCAAGGGGAAGGGCGATGAACCACTTAGTAAACTGCATTGTTAAAACTCTCTGTCCCTCAGGGCTAAAAACTTGGCTGATAATAAACAAGCTCAGAGCAGATGTAAAAACCTCGATCGTGCTCTGAGCCTATTGAGACTGTGAATTTTGAGTTTGGTTGCAAAGCTGAACAAAAAATCCAGTGATGCGATATGAAATTAGGCTGCGATTAATAGCTCTTTAGCATTCGCGAGCGTGGATTCGGTAATTTGGCTGCCTCCGAGCAAGCGTGCAAGTTCAGCAATGCGCTGTTCCTGATCCAGTTTGAGCATTTGCGTTTCGGTTTTGCCTGCTTTGGTCTGTTTGGCGACAAACAGTTGATGGTGTCCGCAACCTGCCACTTGCGGTAAGTGGGTAACACACAGTACTTGAGTTGACTCGCCCAACTTACGTAACAGTTTACCGACCACGGCTGCTGTTGGCCCTGAAATACCCACGTCAACTTCATCAAAAATCAGGCTTGGAGTATCGACCTTCTGCGCAGTAATCACTTGGATCGCCAATGACATCCGTGACAGTTCACCGCCAGAGGCCACTTTGGCGATGGGTTGCAGCGGTTGACCCGGGTTCGTCGAGACTAAGAAAGTCACGGCATCAAAACCTAATGGCGATGAGTGCGCGCTGTCTTGCAGCACTTCGATTTTGAATTGCGCTTTTTCCATGCTCAGCTCATGCATGCTTTGGCTAATCAATTTATCCAATTCTTTGGCATAGCGAACACGAGATTTGTGCAGTTTGTCCGCAGCAGTAACGAAAGTTTGGTAGAGCACTTCCACTTCACTCGCGAGTGCTGACATTTTCTCGTCAGAACAATCTAGCTGAGCAATTTGCTGCAAGAGTGCTTGATGATGCTGATACAGCTCTTCTGGAAGCACATGGTGTTTACGTGCGAGCGACATCACTTTGGAATAGCGTTCTTCAACATATGACATACGTTCTGGGTCGACATCAATCGAATCGAGATAGTTGCGCAGCTCATGGTAAGTTTCTTCAAGCTGAATCAATGCTTCTGCCACCATTGAAGGGAGCGTTGTCAGTTTGCTATCCATTTCAGCTAAGTCTATTAGCGTATGACTAACATTCTGCAATAGACCCAAGGCGTTAACCTCTTCACCTTCATTGAGTAGCTCAATCGCGCGTTGGCAGTTGAGTGCCAGATCGCCGCTATTGGCTAAGCGTTTATGCTCTTGTTCTAGCTCGACAAACTCATCCTCACCGAGTGCTAATTCGTTGAGCTCTTTGATTTGGTATTCCAAAAGTTGTAACTGTGCCTGATTTTGTTGGCTATTTTCGCGCAGTTGTTTGAGCTGATTGCTCGCTTGACGCCAATTTTGATAGGCGTGACGCGTGGCTTTGAGCAAGTCTGCATGACCTGCGTATTGATCAAGCATGCTGAGTTGATATTCCGGTTTCATCAGTTGCTGATGTGCGTGTTGACCATGCACATTGATCAGCAGTTGCCCCAATGTTTTGAGTTGAGAGAGCGGAACTGGGCTGCCATTAATAAAGGCTTTAGAGCGCCCATCTTTGGTGATGATTCGGCGCAGAATGCACTCTTTGCCTTCAAGCAGTTCATTATCTTCTAACCAACGGCTAGCGAGCAGATTGTTATCCAGATGAAAGGCAGCGCTGACTTCGGTTTTATCTTCACCTTGACGCACCATGCTGGCTTCGGCTCGACCACCAAGGCATAAACCTAAAGCATCAATCGCAATGGATTTACCGGCACCGGTTTCGCCGGTGATGGTGGTCATTCCTTTTGATAATTCGAGTTGTAGTGACTTTACGATAGCGAAGTTATTGATACTTAAGTGAGCCAGCATGTTTGCACCTGTATGATTAACCAATACTGTATGTTTAAACAGTTTATACTGTTTCTTTATACAGTAAAGTCACTCAGGTAAAATTTTTTGGTCACTTTTACGCTCTATGAGCAAAATCTGTGAACGAAATCAAAACAGTTTGCTCGACCAGCCAAGCTTAGTGCGCAGTACGTGGTAGTAACTGTAGTCTTGAGGATGGATCAGTTTCAGCACATTAGGGCTTTGATAGATGTGGATTTCATCACCAGGCGACACAGGTAATGAGACTTGTCCATCACAGCTCACTTCTTGAGTGCCACGATTTTCAGGGGAAACCACCAGTTTAATGCGTTGATTCCCGCCCACCACTAATGGGCGGCAGGAGAGGGTATGCGGAAACATAGGCACTAAAGTAATGGCATTCAGGCTTGGCGAGAGGATCGGGCCTCCGCCGGAAAGTGAATAAGCAGTCGAGCCTGTTGGGGTTGAGACAATTAACCCATCGGAGCGCTGAGAGAAAGCGAAGTTATCATCAATATAGACTTCAAATTCAATCATATGCGCTATTTTTCCGGGATGAAGCACGGCTTCATTCAAGGCGGCATTATGGCTTTTCACTTGCCCGTGGCGATGGATTTCCGCTTCAAGCAAAAAGCGAGTTTCTTGCAAATAGTGACCATCCAACACTTCTTGTAAGCGCTGTTGGAAATCTTCTGGGTTTAAATCGGTCAAAAAGCCTAAATTGCCACGATTAACCCCGATCACACTGATATCAAAGCGGGACAACACGCGCGCAGCACCAAGCATGTTGCCATCGCCACCGACCACAATCGCCAAATCGGCTTTTTTGCCCAGTTCAATCAGGCTTGCAAAATGTTCGGTGGGTAAATCGGTCAGAATTTCCCGTAAACGATCATCGATAAACACGGTATATCCGAGCGATCTTAGCCAGTGGTAAATCTCTTTATGAGTTTGAATGGCTTGTTGATCGCGCGGTTTTCCAATGATGGCAAGAACGTTGAACGGCTTTTTCATAAGGTTTCCAACCGATTTAGGCTTGAATCAGAATTCATCGTCCCCATAATAAGGGCAAGTTGTGCTTTTATGCGAATTTTTGTGTTGGGAAATCGACGATTAGACGATTTCTCCTGACCAGTATGAAGTGAATTTTGGAGATATCATGAGCAACGAAGAGATCAAGAACAAAGACGAGCAGCTGCAACAAGACGCGGTTGAGACTGAAGCTGAAGTTGTAGGAACAGATGCCGATATCGACTGGAACCAAGCCGCTGACGAAATCGATGAGAAAGAAGCGAAAATTGCTCAGTTAGAAGCGGCGCTGCTTGTGAGCGAAGAGCGCGTGAAAGAGCAGCAAGACAGCGTACTGCGTGCCCGCGCGGAAGTCGAAAACATGCGTCGCCGTAGCGAGCAGGAAGTAGATAAAGCACGTAAATTTGCGCTGAGCCGCTTTGCTGAAGAGCTACTGCCAGTGATTGATAACCTTGAGCGTGCGATTCAAGCCGCCGATGGTGAAGTTGAAGCGATCAAACCTCTGCTGGAAGGTGTAGAACTGACGCACAAAACTTTCGTTGATACGATTGCGAAGTTCGGCTTGAAAGAGATTAACCCGCACGGTGAAGCGTTTAACCCTGAATTCCACCAAGCGATGTCGATTCAAGAAAGCGCTGAGCATGAGCCAAACACGGTGATGTTTGTGATGCAAAAAGGCTATGAACTGAATGGCCGCGTATTACGCCCTGCTATGGTGATGGTGTCTAAGTAGTTCTTAGAGCCTGAGCTACAGAAGAAGCGAAGCCGATTGGCTTCGCTTTTTTATGTTCTAAAACCGATTTATGCGCAAAAACACAATAAATCTGAATTTTTTTCACTTTTACCCTTGAAATGGTTTTTGAAGACCTTATTTAAGGGGCATACGAGAAGCAAACAAGCCCGTTTTGGTTTGTGAGTAGGGGTTGAAACCCGATTCTCCATCCCCACATTAGGGGTATACAAACTCGAACATAGAATTTTTTTGGAGATAGCCTGATGGGTAAAATCATTGGTATTGACTTAGGTACTACAAACTCATGTGTTGCTGTGCTGGACGGCGACAAGCCTCGCGTAATTGAAAACGCAGAGGGTGAGCGTACTACTCCTTCTGTAATTGCATACACAGACGGTGAAACTCTGGTGGGTCAACCTGCGAAACGTCAAGCAGTCACTAACCCACAAAACACGCTATTTGCAATCAAGCGTCTGATCGGTCGTCGTTTTGAAGACGAAGAAGTTCAGCGCGATATCAAAATCATGCCTTACAAAATTGTTAAGGCTGACAACGGTGATGCTTGGGTTGAAGCGAAAGGCCAAAAAATGGCGGCTCCTCAAGTGTCTGCTGAAGTGCTGAAGAAAATGAAGAAAACCGCGGAAGATTTCCTCGGTGAACCCGTTACTGCAGCAGTTATCACTGTACCTGCTTACTTTAACGATGCTCAGCGTCAAGCAACCAAAGATGCTGGCCGTATCGCAGGTCTAGAAGTGAAACGTATCATCAACGAACCAACCGCAGCAGCTCTGGCTTATGGCCTAGACAAGCAAGGCGGCGATCGCACTATCGCGGTGTATGACCTTGGTGGTGGTACATTCGATATCTCTATCATTGAGATCGATGAAGTTGAAGGCGAGAAAACCTTCGAAGTTCTGTCTACCAACGGTGACACTCACCTAGGTGGTGAAGACTTTGACAACCGCATGATCAACTACCTGGTTGACGAATTCAAAAAAGACCAAGGCATCGACCTGCGTAACGACCCGCTGGCAATGCAACGTCTGAAAGAAGCGGCTGAGAAAGCGAAAATCGAACTTTCTTCTGCGCAGCAAACTGACGTTAACCTGCCATACATCACCGCAGATGCGACCGGTCCTAAGCACATGAACATCAAAGTGACTCGTGCGAAACTGGAAGCGCTGGTTGAAGATCTGGTTCAACGTTCTCTGGAACCACTGAAAGTTGCTCTGGCGGATGCTGATCTGTCTGTGAACGACATTACTGACGTTATCCTAGTCGGTGGTCAAACTCGTATGCCAATGGTTCAGAAGAAAGTAGCTGAATTCTTTGGTAAAGAGCCACGTAAAGACGTGAACCCAGACGAAGCGGTAGCGGTAGGTGCTGCGGTTCAAGGTGGTGTTCTCGCGGGTGAAGTAAAAGACGTTCTGCTGCTAGACGTAACGCCTCTGTCTCTGGGTATCGAAACCATGGGCGGTGTGATGACTAAACTCATCGAGAAAAACACCACTATCCCAACCAAAGCGAACCAAGTGTTCTCTACGGCGGAAGATAACCAAAGCGCAGTAACCATCCATGTACTGCAAGGTGAGCGTAAGCAAGCGATGTACAACAAATCTCTGGGTCAATTTAACCTAGAGGGCATCAACCCTGCGCCACGTGGTATGCCACAAATCGAAGTTATCTTCGACTTGGATGCGGACGGTATCCTGCACGTTTCAGCAAAAGACAAACAGACTGGTAAAGAGCAGAAGATCACTATCCAAGCTTCTGGCGGTCTGAGCGATGCTGAAATCGAAAAAATGGTTCAAGAAGCAGAAGCGAACAAAGAAGCGGACAAAAAGTTCGAAGAGTTAGCGACGGCACGTAACCAAGCAGACCAGATGATCCACGCAACTCGCAAACAAATCACAGAAGCAGGCGAAGCACTGCCAGCGGATGAGAAAGCGAAGATCGAAACGGCGATCAACGAGCTAGAAACTGCGAAAAAAGGCGAAGACAAAGCGGAAATCGATGCCAAAGTGCAAGCACTGATGGCGGCGGCACAGAAGCTGATGGAAATCGCACAGCAACAAGCTCAAGCACAAGGTGCAAACGCGGGTCAATCTTCAGCTAAAGAAGATGACGTAGTGGACGCTGAGTTTGAAGAAGTTAACGACGATAAGAAGTAATGAAGTCATTCCGCACGATATGATGCGTGCGGTTTGCTGAGTTCTTATTGAACTTTGAAGCAGCGGGCGTTTGAGGAAACTCTTACGCCCGTCTGTTTGAAGCGTGTCGCTACAGATAAAGGCAACCGGATCCCCTTATCTATATCGATACCCACCGAGCGGCATAGCCGTTGGCAGTAATAAATTGGTGACTGAGAACATGTCAAAACGTGATTTTTACGAAGTATTAGGCGTAGGCCGTGACGCCTCCGAGCGTGATATTAAAAAGGCATACAAACGCCTTGCGATGAAATACCACCCGGACCGCAACTCGGGAGATGCTGGTGCGGCGGAAAAGTTTAAAGAAGTCAAAGAAGCGTATGAAATTCTGACCGATGCGCAGAAGAAAGCAGCTTATGACCAATACGGCCATGCGGCATTTGAGCAAGGCGCGGGTGGTTTTGGTGGCGGCGGCTTCGGCGGTGGCGGTGCTGATTTTGGCGATATTTTCGGTGACGTGTTTGGTGACATTTTCGGTGGTGGTCGCCGTGGCGGCGGTCCAAGAGCACAGCGTGGCTCCGATCTACGTTACAACATGGAACTGAGCCTTGAAGAAGCGGTTCGCGGCTGCTCGAAAGAGATTGAAGTACCGACATTAGTACACTGTGACGCTTGCGATGGCTCAGGTGCTAAAAAAGGCACCTCAGCACAAACTTGTGGTACCTGTCACGGTCATGGCCAAGTTCAGATGCGTCAGGGCTTCTTTGCGGTGCAGCAAACCTGTCCAACCTGTCATGGTAAAGGCAAGATCATTAAAGATCCTTGTAACGTCTGTCATGGCCAAGGCCGTAAGCAAAAGACCAAGACACTCAATGTCAAAATCCCAGCGGGTGTGGATACCGGAGATCGCATTCGTCTTTCCGGTGAAGGTGAAGCGGGAGAAATGGGCGCGCCAGCAGGGGATTTGTACGTACAAGTGCATGTCAAAGAGCACCACATTTTCGAGCGTGATGGCAACAACTTGTACTGTGAAGTGCCAGTGAGCTTCGCGATGGCGGCTCTGGGCGGTGAAGTAGAAGTACCGACACTCGATGGTCGCGTAAGCTTGAAAGTGCCTGCTGAAACCCAAACGGGTCGCATGTTCCGTATGCGCGGTAAAGGCGTGAAAGGCGTTCGCTCTGCAGCATTAGGCGATCTGATTGTCAAACTTGTGGTCGAAACTCCAGTCAATCTAAGTGCTCGCCAGAAAGAGCTGCTGAAAGAGTTTGAAGAGTCTTGTGGCGGCGAAGCGGCGACGAAACACAAGCCGAAAGCCGAAGGCTTCTTTAATGGTGTGAAGAAGTTTTTTGATGACCTAACCAGTTAATCAAGATTCAATGAGTCACTATCGAAAAGACCAGCTTGCTGGTCTTTTCTTATTTCCAGCATCCAACCGGTGATGTCACTCCTTTCTCATTCAAGGTGAGAGAGGGGTAAGTGTTACCGTCGCATTTATCACTATTTTGGCCTTTGTTATTTTGAGGAGTCGCGGTGATGAGATAGCTGTTAGCTGTTGTTTCGACCGCAATCTTGTAACGATCATTGTCTACGCTACAAAACGCATTACATACCTTTTGAGCATCGACTATGCCTGTCGCCGTATAGCCATTGTGGTACTTTTCTTCTAAATAGAGCTGAATTTTGGCCATATCTGCCATCGCCTGTTTACGATGACCTTCTTTGACATAGTCGGTATAGGCTGGATAAGCGATACTCGCTAAAACACCCACAATCACCACCGCGATCATTAATTCGATCAATGTCATACCTTGTTGCTGACTCACACTTGGCTTGCAGAAAATTTTTCGAATCATTTCCATTACTTCTCTTTATAAAACAACGCCATTTTTGATAGCTGTTAGCATCTATGCAAGTTGATTTATCATCCTCTCACGGTTTGCAAAGGATTTTGGGAAATGCATCGCGGCTTTACTTTGCTGGAGCTTTTGATCACCGTTGCGGTATTAACCACAATGTTGCTTTTTGCTGCCCCTAATTTTTCAAAGATGAGTCAGCAAACGAAAATGACCAATTTAGCCAATGAATTACAGGGATTCCTCATTCAGGCTAAATCGGAAGCCGTTTTTCGAAATCAGGATTTATGGGTGCATATTCAAGGATTGCCTTCTATAACGGGTCAATGGCAACTGGTGCTATCCAGCGTATCGGATGTGGCAGCGATCGATGCAAGTAATACGGTTACTCTGTTGCAAGGTCAGCGATATCAAAATGTATTTGTATCGAAGACCAATACACTAACTGAGGTCAAATTTGATCATGTAATGGGCAATCCTCAGGAAGCGGGCAGTCTTTTTATTAAACCGTCGGAATCTGCTGCCGATTCAATCAAAGTGACAGTGCACAATCGGGCTGGGCGAATCAAAGTTTGCACCGAAAATGAGGCAAAATATGGCTTTGAAAAGTGCTAACCAGCAAGGTAATACGCTGATTGAATTTATGGTTGCCGCTTTGGTGGGGGCGATGGCTTTAGCTATTGTCGGGACTGTCTTTTTGTCTAACCAAAAAGCAGCAGCGCAACGCAGTAAAGAAATTATGCTGCTTCAGCAAGTTAGCAGCGTTATGCAGCAGATGAAAGAGGATATCCAACGTGCTGGTTTTGATGATGTGGGTAATCAATCTATGCGGCTATCTGGTGCTGTCGGTGTGATCTATCGAGCATCGAATAAAATGGGTTATGTTTATCGAAAATCATCCACCAAGGTGAGTAATACGGTCTATCAATTAAATAATGACATGTTGGAGTACTGCCAAAAGGATTCCGCCTCACCACTCAGCGTTGTCTCTGCTGCGACAGGATGTTTTGATTTATTTGACCCGAAACAAATCAAAATTGATCAATTTGAAATTTCAGAAATGCCTTTATCTGGTCAATCAGTCAATAGTTCGTTAATGACGATTTCTATTATGGCGAAATTAAAAGATACCCCTAATATCTCTCATGCTATTTCATTACAGATTCAGCAAAGGAATTGGCAATAATGATTCAATATCAAAAAGGTGTCGCGACTTTACTGATTACCGCTATTTTGCTTTCAATCGCATTGGTTGTGACACTCGGTTCGTATAAAAATCTTTTTTATCAGATTAAACGTGCACAAAATGAAATAAAAGCTAGGCAAGAACACTGGCTCGCAGAGGGGGGGCTAGAGTGTGGTTATTCACAGTTTTTATTTTACAATGGGCTCCCAGGTACGATTACTGATTGTGGTAGTGGCTTAGGTGTTATACCTCAATTTAGTTTAATCAGTTCAGGGTATAAAGTGACTTCCCACTATGGTTATTCTTCATTAGTTAAAGATATTCTCATCTCAGGGAATATGGCTCATGGTGCAATTCAATCAGCTTCTGATATTTATGTTCGAGGGAGTGTTAATATTATTCCAGACCCTGGTGTTTTTAATTCAGATGGGTGGGAATGTATTGCGCTACGCTATAAGAATATTTTTGATGCATCTGGTGCTATACAAAATGATGGAGTCTTAATTCCTAACAAACCGCCCTATACTGGATTCTTAAATCCAACGGGGAAGGATTGTCAAACCACACATAAATCGAGTGCGTCGGGAAGTCTGCCCACTGGTAGTGATTTTGTTAAGCAACCAGAAATGAGCTTATTTGAAGAGTTCTTTGATGTTAGTGAAGAACAGCATGAAAAAATAAAGAACAATCCGAAGTTCACGCAAATTCTTGCTCCAGAAAATACGAATGGTCAACCTAATATTGTTCCTGATTGCGGACAGAAAATATTGGAACAAATAGAAAATAAACATTATTACCTATGGATTGAAGGGGGGTGTGAACTTAATGCTGTTTATACGCAAAAGGTTTCTGAAGCTTCTCATAAAACACCTGGTGTATTGATTTTGGTTCACGAAGGGATTTTTTCCGTTATGGGAAATGGAGAGTTAAAAGGAGTATTGTTTCATTTCAATAAGGACTATGTTCCATCAATTCAACATTGGGCCTCTTTTGAAGCGAATGCCTATTTAAATCATAATCCAAGTGTCATACCAGACTCATTCAGAACAATTGCCTCTTATTATCAACACGGTTCATTTACTGTGACTGGTGGGCAGTTTCTTGACAGCGCAGGTCAGGCCGCGGCATTTAATAACTCCTTAGTATTTAATTTTAATAAAGATGTGATCGATCATATTGCGAGTAATTTTGTAAAACCGCGTTGGAAAGAAGGAAGCTGGAATGCGCAATAAGCAATGTGGTTTTAGCTTAATCGAAGTGATGATCTCGTTTGTACTGATTGGGGTTGGTGCGCTTGGTTTGGTGAAATTACAAGCTTATATCGAGCAACGCGCTGATTACGCCATGCACAGTATTGAGGCGCTAAACCTTGCCGAGCAAAAATTGGAGTGGTTTCGTACTCGTGGCGCTTCTTCAGCTAACCCTGCCATACCAACTGCAAATTTCGCGACCGATATTGTCTCTGGGAATGATGTTTCACATCCTTTCTATACTTTGTCTTGGTCTGTACCCGCTGCAACCTTGTCGGGGGCTCTCAAAACCATTCATATCCAAGCGTCATGGAAGGATCGCCATGGTGAAACTCAGTCGGTAGAGTTGAAAACCATGATCTCTAAATACAGCGAATTTGACTGAACGAGTCCTTCTTGCCACGCGATTTTTCTCGCTTTATTGTGCTGTGATTTTCGCTTCTTTATGCTCTTTTCCCATCCATTTGTTTCACTTTTGATTTTGTCGGTGCTGATAAGTGCAAACTCATGTTTTGCAAATTGGTTTCTTAAATGTATATGCTTCGTTATTGATAATGTTTCGAGTGTGTGTCTTTGGTTTTCTATTTTTGCAAAATATGTCTCTAAATATGTAAAAAAAGGACGAACGCTGTGCTTTGGTTTAGGCGTTTCTATACAATGCCAAACGACAAATCGCCGTTTCATTGTGACCAATTTCAATGGTTCACAGGGAAACTCGAAACGGACACAGAAGGCCACACTAACAAGGCCTCACGCAGCAACATCACATTACGGAATTTACTATGAGTAACCAAGCTATCAATCAAGCGCCATCGGCCAAACCAAGTGGGATGGATCGCTTTCTCAACTTTATTGAACGGGCAGGGAACAAGATCCCAGATCCCGCGATTCTTTTCTTTTGGGCATTAGTTATCGTTTGGGTTTCTTCCGCTCTACTCTCTAACGTCAGTTTTGATTTGACTAACCCTCGAACTAATGAAGCATTAGAAATCAAAAACTTACTGACCGGCGAATCACTGGCTCATTTTCTGGCCAATATGGTGACCACATTTACCAGTTTTGCGCCATTGGGCATTGTTCTTGTCGCTATGCTCGGGGTTGGCGTGGCTGACTCTTCAGGCTTTATCACCACTGGCCTAAAGAAAATGCTTAATGTCACGCCAGCGAAACTGCTGACGCCTATGCTGATTTTGGTGGCGATTATTTCGCACACCGCAGCCGATGCTGGCTATGTGTTGGTGATACCTCTGGGCGGTATCATTTTCCACGCAGCAGGTCGTCATCCACTCGCTGGTATTGCTGCCGCGTTTGCTGGCGTATCTGGTGGTTTCTCGGCAAACTTTATTCCGTCAGGTATCGATCCGCTGTTGGCGGGCTTTACGCAAACTGCAGCGCAAGTGTTGGATCAGTCTTATCAAGTTAACCCATTAGCCAACATTTACTTCACGGGTCTTTCCTCAATCATCATCGTAGCGATTGGTTGGTATGTGACAGATAAAGTGATTGAGCCACGTTTGGCGGCGACGAAAGTGGATGAGGATGCAGAATCAGCACCCGATCTTGGCTCTTTCACTGCGATTGAATCCAAAGCTTTCCGTTACGCAGGCTGGGCAATGGTTGCGGGTATTGCACTGTTAGTGGCTGCCGTGTGGCCGGAAAATTCTGCGCTGCGTTCGCCTGACGGTGAAATTACCGCCTTCACTGCGCCGATCATGAAATCAATTGTGCCACTGATTTTTATCCTGTTTATTATCCCGGGGATTGTCTACGGCCGTGTCGCAGGAACCTTCAAAAACAGTAACGATGTGATCAAAGCGATGTCGGCCACCATGTCGACCATGGGCGCGTACATTGTGATGTCGTTTTTCTGTGCGCAATTCTTGTCTGCTTTTGGCCAATCTAACATTGGTACTATGTTGGCTCTGTATGGTGCAGAAGGTCTAAAAGCGATGAATTTGCCGGGTCAAGCCACGATTGTGGGCATGATTCTACTCACTGCGATGGTCAACTTATTAGTCGGTTCAGCATCGGCTAAGTGGGCGTTGATTGGTCCTATTTTGGTGCCAATGTTGATGGCAGTGGGTATTTCTCCTGAACTGTCTCAAGCGGCATATCGTGTGGGGGATTCGGTGTCTAACATTATTTCTCCATTGATGGTGTTCTTCCCACTGGTGGTGGTGTATTGCCAACGCTATGTGAAATCAACCGGTATCGGCACTTTGGCTTCGATGATGATGCCGTACTCAATCGCGATGCTGATTGGTTGGTCACTGTTCCTGCTGGTTTACTGGGCACTGGGTATCCCGCTGGGTATTCAAGCTCCGTACACTTACACCATGTAAGTGATTAAACCGATAAATATCGTCAGCCCACTCCTTCGAGTGGGCTTTTTCTTAGGCTGGCTTTTGTTTTGTCCGCGATCTCCGCTAGAATCACCGTTTTCAAGAATCCGTGGAGTGTGATTTTGTCAGCGTCTCTATTTTCTGCTCAAGATGAACAATTTATGCGCCGAGCCATCGCGTTAGCAGCCCAAGCCGAAGCGCAGGGAGAAGTCCCTGTTGGAGCGGTATTAGTTCGAGATGGCGAAATCATTGCGGAAGGCTGGAATGGTTCGATTACGAACCATGATGCGACTGCGCATGCAGAAATTGAAGTGATTCGAAAAGCTGGCAAAGCACTGAGTAATTATCGACTACTCGATACCACCTTGTATGTGACACTGGAACCTTGCCCAATGTGTGCAGGAGCCCTGTTGCATAGTCGAGTAAAACGTATTGTGTATGGCGCGCCAGATTTGAAAGCGGGTGCGGCAGGAACTGTGATGGATCTGTTTAGCAGCCAAGCGGCTTATCACTACGCGACGGTTGAAAAAGGGCTGTTGGAAGAGGAGTGTCGAGCTCAGTTACAAGCGTTTTTTCAGCGACGAAGAAAAGAGATCAAAGCCAAACGCGATGCAGAGCGAAAGGATGCTGAGAGAAAGAATAAACTGTGATTTTTTGGCAAACATCGATACAGATGTTTGCCATTCGAGAGGTATCTAGCTGCTTAACTGAACAAACGCACGGTGACGAGCCAAGACTTTTTTCTTGCTATTGGCCAGCATACGGCGTCTGCGGTTAGCGGATACGGTTTTGTTCAGGAGTTTTGATTGACGTTTACGTCTCAACATAAAACACCCTCCTACGACTGACTGACATAAAAACCCTGACTACTTAACGTCAGGGAACCTAATAAATCGCTTATCGATCTGCTTTATTATTGCATTGGAATGTTACCTGTTTCTGACAACAGGAAAGCGATTTAATTCACACATTGATTTACGTGTTTTCTTCCCAAAAATCAAGTGGCTAATTTTTGCTCTCAGTGGATGGTTTGGCAGATGGCTCGGCGCTCGATTCACTGTTTTCGAGTGACTCTGATTCGAGTGCTTCCGTTTCTTCATCCAAGATTTCACGGTTTGCTTCTTCATTGAAAAATTCTTCATCAAGCGCAATCACGGTGAGATCTTCAATACTTTCATCGCCTGTCGCCAATTGACGCTGCTCAAGATGGCCGATGATGCTTTGGTAGTAACGGCGAATATTTTCCACATAATTACGTGCTTCGTCGCCACGTGCATAGCCATAGCGGGTCTGGGTGAAGTATTTTTTCTGCTGCAGCTGTGGCAGGCGATCTTTGACATCCGCCCATGAGTCAGGATCTGCGCCTTGGCTTTTGGTTAAGCGTCGCGCATCCATCATATGCCCGTAGCCAATGTTGTAAGAGGCTAAGGCAAACCAAATTTTTTCATGTTCGGAAATCGAGTCAGGAACACGCTCCATCATACGTCGCAAGTATTCCACCCCACCACGAATCGACTGTTCTGGATCGAGGCGATCACTTACCCCCACGCTGCGCGCGGTTGGTAGTGTCAACATCATCAAACCACGGACACCCGTGGGCGATTTGGCATACGGATTCCAGTGCGACTCCTGATACGCAAGTGCGGCGACTAAACGCCAATCAAACTCTGCCGAGTACTTTTGAAAGAGAGGCGTCCATCGAGGTAATCGTGTATCCAGCGCGCGAATAAAAGCGCGGGTATCGACATAATCAAAGGCACCAATATGACCGATGTATTTTTCTTCCAAAGACGCCAAATAGCCCGATTGCTTGAGATTACCAAAAAATTCAATCATTAAGGCATACAGACTTTCATCGTCGGAACGGCGGATAAACCATGAGATCGGCTGATCTTCGGTTAATTCAAATGCCGCTGCCAGTTCAGGATAGATGCGTTGAGAAAGCGACACCTCAACAGAGTCGGCCATCGTAAACAGTAACTCACCTTGTGAGACTTTTTTCAGTAAGTCATTCACATCGGAATTGCTGTCGACATGAAATTGAAAATCGGGGTATTTCTGCTGTTTGGCTAGCAAGGTGTGCTCAAAATGGGAGTCATCCACCACGCTGAAAAAGGCGAGCTCAGGATTGTCCTTTAATAAGGTTTGCTGGCGTTCGACCAACTGTTTGAAGCTGCGTGGTCGCCAGTCACCTTTTTTATAGACCACTTGCTGCGAAACGTAATAATAAGCAGGCCCTGCGCGAAAATCTTTGAGTCGCTCTTCGGATTGGCTTAAGCCTGCGGCAATGATGTCCACTTCACCGTTTTTTAAGGCAGGAAACAGGCTAGATAGGCGGTATGCTGGCTTCATTTCCAGCTTTACGCCAAGCTCTTTGGCAAATTCGCGGGCTAACTCGTAATCCAATCCCGTTGGGCCATCAGGGCCGATGTAGTAGGAGAGGGGATTGTTGAGCGTACCAACGCGTAAAACACCACGTTCACGAATTTTTTCTAGCTCGCTTTTGGGCTCGGAATCGATTTGGCAACCGACTAAGAGCAGGCTTAATAAGCCTAGCCAGAGTGCGCGAATGGGGAGTTTATAGGCAAAAGGAGTCATCAATTTGGGTTTTCTCTCATCAAGACAGATGCCTTTATATCAAAGGCGCTGGTTTTGGCAAAGTCCTCACTGAGTAAGCTGTCATTTTGCTCGAAGATTTGTGCAAATGGGTCGTAACTCAAAATTAACGAAAAAAATGACGCAAACGGTTGCTTTTGGTGTTACGTCACAAAAAGAATTCCTCTATAATGCGCAGCCATCAGTAGAGGTGAAATCGGCATACATTCAACAAATAGAGTTTAATGTGCTGTATTCGAAAGAGTTTATGCCAATTACACCTCAATCAATTGGACATAGAGACCTAAGCACATGAGAATTTTGCGTGGCTCCCCAGCTCTTTCAGAGTTTCGTGTTAACAAGCTCCTCACCGCGTGTCGTGAACAACACCTCCCAGTGACAGGCATTTACGCCGAGTTTATGCACTTTGCCGATCTCAAGGCAGAGCTCAATCCGCAAGAGTTGGAAAAGCTCGAAAAACTGCTCACTTATGGTCCAACCATTCAAGAACATGAACCACAAGGTTTACTGTTATTAGTGACCCCGCGTCCCGGAACCATTTCTCCTTGGTCTTCAAAAGCAACGGATATTGCCCATAACTGTGGCCTGCGTAGTATCAAGCGCTTAGAACGCGGTACGGCTTATTATGTTGAAGCAGAAACGGCGCTGACCGCCGCACAAATCGCAACACTTAAGGCGCTGCTGCACGATCGTATGATGGAAGTGGTGTTCGCAGAACTCACCGATGCACAGCAACTGTTTAGCGTAGCAGAGCCTGCGCCGATGAGTCAGGTTGATGTGTTGGCGGGGGGGCGTCGTGCGCTTGAAGAGGCAAACGTTTCCCTAGGTCTGGCATTGGCTGAAGATGAAATTGACTACCTAGTTGAGAGCTTCACCAAACTGGGTCGCAATCCTAACGACATTGAACTCATGATGTTTGCACAAGCCAACTCTGAGCATTGCCGCCACAAAATCTTCAATGCAGATTGGACGATTGATGGGATTAAACAAGACAAATCGCTGTTCAAAATGATCAAAAACACCTTTGAACAGACGCCGGATTATGTGCTTTCCGCTTATAAAGATAATGCCGCGGTAATGACCGGCTCGACGGTTGGCCGTTTTTTCCCAGATCCAGATAGCCGTCAATACACCTATCACCATGAAGATGCGCACATTTTGATGAAGGTGGAAACCCACAACCACCCAACGGCAATTTCTCCTTGGCCGGGGGCTTCAACAGGCTCTGGTGGTGAAATCCGTGATGAAGGCGCAACCGGTATTGGCGGTAAGCCAAAAGCGGGTTTGGTGGGCTTTACTACTTCGAACTTGCGTATTCCCGGTTTTGAACAGCCATGGGAAAGTAATTTTGGTAAGCCAAGCCGTATCGTCAATGCGTTGGATATTATGCTAGAAGGCCCACTCGGCGGCGCGGCGTTCAACAACGAATTTGGTCGTCCGAACCTGCTGGGTTATTTCCGCACTTATGAAGAAAAAGTGACTTCACATGCGGGTGAAGAGGTACGTGGCTACCATAAACCGATCATGATCGCTGGCGGTATGGGTAACATCCGTGCTGAGCATATTCAGAAGAAAGAGATCCCGGTTGGTGCCAAACTGATCGTACTCGGTGGCCCTGCGATGAACATCGGTCTGGGCGGTGGCGCGGCATCCTCGATGGCATCTGGTCAATCCGCTGAAGATCTGGATTTTGCTTCAGTACAGCGTGAAAACCCAGAGATGGAGCGCCGTTGTCAGGAAGTGATCGACCGTTGCTGGCAGCTCGGCGACAAAAACCCAATCGCCTTTATCCACGATGTGGGCGCGGGTGGTATCTCTAACGCTCTGCCTGAGCTGGTGAATGACGGCGATCGCGGTGGTAAATTCCAGTTGCGCAACGTGCCGAATGATGAGCCGGGCATGAGCCCATTGGAAATCTGGTGTAATGAATCACAAGAGCGTTATGTGCTGGCGGTTGCTGCGGAAGATATGCCGCTGTTTGATGCGATTTGCCAGCGTGAACGCGCTCCTTATGCCGTGGTGGGTGAAGCGACCGAAGAGCGCCATTTGACGCTGGAAGACAGCCACTTTGCTAACACGCCGATTGATATGCCGATGGATATTCTGCTGGGTAAGCCGCCGAAAATGCATCGTGAAGCGAGCACGCTGAAAGTTTCAAGCCCAGCGCTAGAGCGTTCAGGCATTGAGCTTAATGAAGCGGTGGATCGCGTACTGCGTTTACCGGCAGTCGCAGAAAAAACGTTCCTGATCACCATTGGTGACCGCTCAGTGACTGGCTTAGTCGCGCGGGATCAAATGGTCGGTCCATGGCAAGTTCCCGTCGCAAACTGCGCGGTAACGGCCGCGAGTTTTGATTCTTACCACGGCGAAGCCATGTCGATGGGTGAGCGTACCCCAGTTGCGCTGCTGGATTTCGGTGCCTCCGCACGTTTAGCGGTCGGTGAAGCCATTACCAACATAGCCGCAACCGATATTGGCGAGCTGAAACGCATCAAACTTTCGGCGAACTGGATGTCTCCAGCGGGCCATCCGGGTGAAGATGCCGGCCTATATGAAGCAGTGAAAGCGGTCGGTGAAGAGCTTTGTCCAGCACTAGGTATCACTATCCCAGTCGGTAAAGACTCGATGTCGATGAAAACCAAGTGGCAGGAAAATGGCGAGCAGAAAGAAGTGACTTCGCCGCTGTCACTCATCATCACCGCTTTCGCACGTGTGGAAGATATTCGCAAGACAGTAACTCCACAACTGCGTACTGACCTTGGCGAGACAAGCTTAATCTTGATTGATTTGGGTAATGGTCAAAATCGTCTTGGCGCAACCGCATTAGCGCAAGTGTACAAACAGTTGGGTGATAAGCCGGCTGATGTGGATAACGCTGCGCAGCTCAAAGGCTTTTTTGATGCAGTACAAACGCTGGTGCGTAACGAAAAGCTGGTGGCTTACCACGACAAAGGCGACGGCGGTTTATTGGTGACGTTGGCAGAAATGGCTTTCGCGGGTCACTGTGGTATTAAAGCCAATATTGAAACCTTGGGTGATGATGCACTGGCGGCACTGTTCAATGAAGAGCTTGGCGCTGTGGTTCAAGTGAAAAATGATGAGCTGAATGCTGTTCTGGCAACGCTTGCTGCCCATGGCTTAGAAGCGTGTGCTCACGTGATTGGTGAAGTAGAAGCGTCGGATCGCTTGCTGATCACTCGTGGTGAGGAAGTCTTGATTGAGCGCTCTCGTACTGAACTGCGCACCATCTGGGCGGAAATGACCCATAAGATGCAAGCGCTGCGTGATAACTCGGCGTGTGCCGATCAAGAGTTTGCGGCCAAACAAGATAACCGCGACCCGGGCTTGAATGCGAAGTTAACCTACGATGTGCAAGCCGACGTTGCTGCGCCGTACATCGCCAAAGGTGTGCGTCCGAAAATGGCGATTTTGCGTGAGCAAGGCGTTAACTCACACGTTGAGATGGCGGCAGCGTTTGACCGCGCTGGTTTTGATGCGGTTGATGTACATATGAGCGACATTCTTACTGGGCAAACCGTGCTCGATGCTTACCAAGGTCTGGTGGCTTGTGGTGGCTTCTCTTACGGTGACGTACTCGGTGCGGGTGAAGGTTGGGCGAAATCGATTCTGTTTAACGCCCAAGCGCGTGAGCAGTTTGAACAGTTCTTCCAACGTAAAGATACTTTCTCACTTGGGGTGTGTAACGGCTGTCAAATGCTGTCTAACCTGCGTGATTTGATCCCGGGTGCTGAGCTATGGCCACGTTTTGTGCGTAACGAATCGGATCGTTTTGAAGCGCGCTTTAGCTTAGTCGAAGTGCAAAAATCACCATCGCTGTTCTTTAGCGAGATGGCGGGTTCAAGAATGCCGATTGCAGTTTCTCATGGTGAAGGTCGTGTGGAAGTGCGTGATGCTCTGCATTTGGCGGCAATTGAGCAATCTGGCACCGTAGCGATTCGTTTCGTGGATAACTTTGGTCAGCCAACCCAAGCTTACCCAAGCAACCCGAACGGTTCACCGAATGCGATTACCGGTTTAACCACTCAAGATGGCCGTGTGACGATTATGATGCCGCACCCTGAGCGTGTATTCCGTACCGTTGCCAACTCGTGGCACCCAGATAACTGGGGTGAGAACGGCGCTTGGATGCGTATGTTCCAGAATGCTCGTAAATATTTTGGCTAATTGATTTAAGCTTAAGCACAACAAAAAGCGCAGAGAACTTCTGCGCTTTTTTCGTTTTGTCAGCCCCGATTTGAAAGGGCGCTTTGCGATAACCGTTGATTTAGCGGAATTGGCCGACTTGCGGTAAAAATTCAAAACCAGCGCTCGCTAACTTAGCTTCTAACGCGCTGCGATCAATATCGAAATAGTTAACCAATTTATCCAGATCGCCACCAAAGTCGTCACGCAGTTTCATGTTAATGATGCTCATCAGCATGATGGGATCCATAGTGGCAAAATTCGCTAGATTCATGGTGATTAATCCTCAAAATCGGAAATCAGTAAATTCGCTGCCGCAAACGCCGCTTTTTCTCGTGCCGCCAGTGGCAGGGCGGTATCAGCCGCAATCTCGTTTAATGCACGTACAGCGCAGCTGATGGCTTGCGGAATATAGCCTTGATCACCACTACCAATTTGCGCGTAAAGCTCGCGTACCAGTTCGCAACAGTCATAAACTTTCATCAGGGTGTCCTCAAATGATAACTGCTCTCAATATACCTTGAGAGCAGAGAAATAACAAACCTACTACTTGCGCTGGCTCAATGAAGCCTCATGAGTGGTGAATTATTGGCCAGAGACTTGTAAGTTCAGTTGCGCGACCAATTGAGCATCCAAGCCTAGTTGTTTAGCCAGTTCATTGAGATAGGCTTTTTCCATAAAGTTCTGTTCATCGGCAATCAGCAATGACGCCAGATACAGCTCAGAGGCTTGAGCTGGGTTTTGCGCAAAGCGAGCGATTTCAGCAGGGTCCAGCGGCTTACACAGCTCTTGTTCCACCAATTGTTGTACTTGGTTATCTGCGCCTAGCTCTTCAATCGCTTGTTGGATTCGCGCCATCTCTTGCTCATCCACATGCCCATCGGCTTTCGCGGCGGCAATCATGGCTTTTAAAATGATCAGCTCATGGCGAGGATTGCTTTCATCAAAAGGGGTTGGTGCGGTATTGCCTTTTTGATTGGCATTCCAATCGTTGTAGACCTTGTAGGCGAGTGCGCCGAGAGCGGCAGCGCCCCCGACTTTTAAAGCGCTTTTGCCCCATTTTTTGCTTTTTTTAGAGCCAAGTAACATACCAAGCAGACCGCCACCTAAAGCTCCAGCTCCTAGCGTGCTGAGTTGGTTTTTATCTTGGCTTAAGGTTTTCAACTGCTCGCTGCCTTTTTTGACAAGGTCTGAGCTCAGTGCTTGGTTGAGTAATGATTTTAGATCCATGGGCTATCTCCTCTGGTTTTGACTCAGTGTAGATGATGAAAAATGAATCTAATATTAATATCTCCTTCCTACTTGAAGCTGCAGCGGTGTTGGCTACGTTCGTTCACCCCAATCACATAGTCTGTCTATGCTCATGGGGATTCACTCACTTGCCGCCTACCTGCAACTCCAAGTTGTTTGGGGAAAACTGGTAATAAAAAGGCTGCTCGATGGCAGCCTTTGTAAGTGAATGTGACCGAAAATTAGGCCAGTTTGGCTTGGATAAAGTCGATGATGGATGCCATCGCCACCGCTTCTTTTTCACCACTACGACGATTTTTGTATTCGAAGTGACCTTCATCCATGCTGCGATCACCAATGATGATGGTGTGTGGCACGCCGATCAGTTCCATATCTGAGAACATGACGCCCGGACGCTCTTTACGATCATCAAACAGCACTTCGATGCCTGCAGCTGTCAATTCTGCATACAATTTTTCAGCGGCTTGCTGAACACGCTCAGATTTGTACATGTTCATCGGCACAATAGCCACTTGGAAAGGTGCAATCGCATCAGGCCAGATAATGCCGTAATCGTCATGGTTTTGTTCGATGGCTGCTGCGACGACGCGAGAGACGCCGATACCGTAGCAACCCATCTCAAGAATGACGTTTTTACCGTTTGAATCGAGTACGCCACAGTTCATCTTTTCAGAGTAGTTGGTACCCAATTGGAAGATGTGACCCACTTCGATCCCGCGCTTGAGCATCAGTGTGCCTTTGCCACATGGGCTTGGATCGCCCTCAACCACATTACGCAGATCTTCGACTTTACCCAGTTCAACATCACGACCCCAGTTGATACCGAAGTAGTGTTTACCATCGATGTTCGCGCCAGCGCCGAAATCGTTCATCACAGCAACGGTGCGGTCAACAATAAATGGCAGTTTCAGGCCGACAGGACCTAATGAGCCAGGGCCTGCACCGATCAGCGCGCGAATCTCTTCTTCACTGGCCATTTCCAGCGGCGAGGCTACTTCGGCCAGTTTCTCGGCTTTGATTTCGTTCAGCTCATGGTCACCACGGATGATCAGCGCAACGATAGGCGCATCAATTTCATCTGAGGCTTTGACAAATAAGGTTTTCACCGTTTTTTCGATAGGCAGACCGTGCTGCTCAACCAATTCTGCGATGGTTTTTGCGTTAGGGGTATCAACCAAGGTCATCGCTTGCGTAGGTGCTGGGCGCTCAATCGCCGGTGCAACCGCTTCGGCTTTCTCGATGTTGGCTGCGTAATCCGATTCAGTTGAGAAGGCGATCAGATCTTCGCCACTTTCTGCCAGTACGTGGAATTCGTGTGAGCCGTTACCACCGATAGCACCAGTATCGGCTAGCACTGGGCGGTAATCGAGGCCCATACGGTCAAACGCTTTGCAATACGCAACGTGCATGGCTTCGTAGGATTTTTCTAGGCCCGCTTTGTCGATATCAAAGCTGTACGCATCCATCATGCAGAATTCACGGGCACGCATCACACCAAAACGTGGACGGCGTTCATCACGGAATTTGGTTTGAATTTGATACAAGTTCAGTGGCAACTGCTTGTAAGAGCTCACCTCATTACGCACCAGCGCCGTGATCACTTCTTCCGCAGTTGGGCTTAAAACAAACGGACGCTCATGGCGGTCAGTAAAGCGCAGTAGCTCTGGGCCCATTTTTTCAGAGCGACCAGTCTCTTCCCACAATTCAAACGGCTGCACCACCGGCATCAAGGTTTCGATTGCACCGGCATTATCGATCTCTTGGCGAACGATGTTTTCGACTTTACGCAGTACACGCAGACCAGTAGGCAGCCAAGTATAGAGACCTGAAGCCAGCTTACGGATCATACCTGCACGGAGCATGAGCTTATGGCTCACAACTTCTGCGTCGTTTGGAGTCTCCTTCAGAGTGGAAAGAAGATATTTACTGGTACGCATTCTATGGTATCCGTTTCATCAAAGTTTAAAGGATCGCTTTAACAGGAGTGACGTCATTCCCTTCCTACTTGAAGCTGCAGGGGTGTTGGCTACGTTCGTTCACCCCAATCACATAGTCTGTCTATGCTCATGGGGATTCACTCACTTGCCGCCTACCTGCAACTCCAAGTTGTTTGGGGATCTAAAGCGAATTTGGGCGCTAATAATATCAGCCAAATGGTTTTGTCAAAAGGGTTCAATTGCGTTGACAACGATTGCTTCAGTGTTAACCGTAAATGTCACGTTCCAATCGTACAAATTCACCGCATATAACTTATCGTCAGCGCGATGTTTTTTGTAAGCCGGGCGCGGATCTTGCGCTAACACTTCACGGATCACTGCTTGGCGAATCTTACCTTCAGGATGTGCCTGGAGCATTTGCCGCGCTGCATCACTGAAGGTAACCGCGATGCGTTGTGGCTCTTGCTCGGCATAGCCACCTTGCGCGTCGGTAATGGAATCGGAGTAGGGGATATAAGGCTTGATATCAATGATCGGTGTGCCATTGACCAAGTCGACACTTCCGAGCTCTAAATAATATTGATCGCCTTCTTTGCTTACCCCTTTTAACTCGACCGCTGACATGCCAATCCCATTAGGGCGAAAAGTTGCTCGTGAAGCGAAAACACCCACTCGTTCATTACCACCAAGACGAGGTGGACGTACGGTCGGTTTCCAACCTGCGGCGAGGTTTTGGTCGAACAAAAATAGCAGCCACACATGACTAAATTGCTCTATGCCACGAATGGATTCAGCGCAGTTGCACTCACCGAGCAATTTGACTCTTGCGGTCGCGCTTGGCACCAAACGTGGTTGACGAGGTACGGCAAATTTTTCTTGGTATGGGCTTTCAATAATTGCAATAGGTTCAATGGGATACATGTTTTTTATCGATATTCACACGATGTTGAGGAAAAAAATAGCATAGCTAGACGTAAAAATCGCTTGCAAATCACCTTGAGAATAATTATTAATTAAAATGTTATAACATAACAATTTGAGGTTTTGAGTTTAAGATGAAAGCAGGCATTCATCCCGATTACCGTAAAGTGGTGTTCCACGATACCACGGTTGATCACTATTTTGTGGTTGGTTCTACTTTGCAAACCGATCGCACCATTGAGTGGGAAGGCAAAACTTACCCCTACATTACCATCGAGGTTTCGTCAGAATCTCACCCGTTCTATACCGGTAAACAACGTGTGGTACAAAAAGAAGGTCGCGTTGCGAACTTCACTCGTCGTTTCGGTCAGTTTGCTAAGGAGTCCAAATGAAAGTGCTCAGCTCGCTAAAAAGCGCTAAAAATCGTCACCCAGATTGTCAAATCGTCAAACGCCGTGGCCGTTTGTATGTGATCTGCAAATCAAATCCTCGCTTTAAAGCCGTTCAGCGCTAGTAGCAAGATTTTTATCTAACCAGATGGTTATTCATGCTCATGATCATCTGGTTATTTTTTATTTTTAGGTTAGAAGTTATTCGTTTGGATAAATTTTGTAACATTTTTGCTTTTTAATTTACCTTTTTTGTCGAGTACTCTGCGCGCGCTTTTGACATTTCTGTCACAAATGCATAGGAATCATGACAAGGAGGGAACAGATGAGTTCATCTGCTTCAATAAATCAAAACGCACCTAAGAAACCTTTAATTACCCGTTTTCTTGATGGTGTGGAATATTTGGGGAACCTATTACCCCATCCCATCACATTATTTGCCATTTTCTGTGTTGTACTACTGGTTGCTTCGGGTATCGCTGGGTACTTCGAGTTGTCAGTTGTGGACCCTCGTCCAGAAGGCGCGAAAGGTCGTGCAGCAGATGGCATGATCCATGTTGTCAGCTTACTCAATGCCGATGGATTAGAGCTTATCGTAACCAACTTAGTGAAAAACTTTGTCGGCTTTGCTCCTTTAGGCACCGTATTGGTGGCCATGCTGGGTGTCGCGATTGCGGAGCATTCTGGGTTGCTCTCTGCGGCAATGCGTGGTCTGGTGATGGGCGCTTCAAAGCGCATGGTCACCTTCACTGTCGTGTTTGCCGGTATTATCTCTAACACGGCATCTGAATTAGGCTACGTGGTTCTTATTCCACTGGCAGCCATGTTGTTCCATTCGCTAGGCCGTCACCCGCTCGCGGGACTCGCTGCGGCGTTTGCGGGTGTTTCTGGTGGTTACTCGGCAAACCTGTTAATTGGCACCGTCGATCCTTTGCTTTCAGGGATTACTGAAACCGCCGCTCGTATGATTGATCCTACTTACAGCGTTGGTCCTGAAGTCAACTGGTACTTTATGGCGGCTTCTACCTTTGTGATTGCGATTTTAGGTGCATTCGTGACCGAGAAAATCGTTGAGCCCAAATTGGGCAAATATGATGTATCAGAAGCCAGCGATGACTTAAGCCAAGACAAAATGGGTTCTCTGACGGCGCTAGAGAAAAAAGCGCTGGCCTATGCTGGATTAGCGGTTGTTGTGGTGAGCGCATTATTGGCTTGGACAATTGTACCGGCGGATGGCGTGCTGCGCGGAGAGGATGGCCTCGTTTCTGGTTCACCATTTTTAAAGAGCATCGTCGCCTTTATCTTTATCTTTTTTGCCATTCCCGGCTATGTCTATGGCCGTGTGGTTGGCACGATGAAAACCGATCGTGATGTGATTAATGCGATGGCGAAATCGATGTCTTCTATGGGCATGTACATTGTGCTGGTATTTTTTGCGGCGCAGTTCGTTGCCTTCTTTAGTTGGACTAAGTTTGGCCAAGTATTGGCGGTATTAGGCGCGGATTTCCTGAAAGACATCGGACTGACGGGACCCATGCTGTTCTTCGCCTTCATTTTGATGTGTGGTTACATCAACCTGATGATTGGCTCTGCCTCTGCGCAATGGGCAGTCACCGCGCCGATTTTCGTGCCTATGCTGATGTTGGTGGGCTATGCTCCAGAAGTGATTCAAGCGGCCTATCGTATCGGTGACTCGGTCACTAACATCATCACCCCGATGATGAGCTACTTTGGCTTGATTCTGGCGGTGGCGACGCGTTATATGAAAAACCTCGGTATCGGTACTTTGATCGCAACCATGTTGCCGTATTCGGTGGTGTTTATGGTGGGGTGGAGCTTACTGTTCTACGTGTGGGTATTTGTGTTAGGTCTGCCGGTTGGCCCTGGCGCCGCCACTTACTACACGCCATAGTGTTTGTTCTGCATACGAAAAAGCCTGCGCATATCGCAGGCTTTTTTACACATCAGAAAATGTCATTACCCAGTGCGCTTAGCCAAAATTCTGTCCAGATGATTGGCAAACTCGCGCCGTTCGGTCTGCGAAAGCGCGGCAGGGCCACCGGTTTGAATGCCGCTGGCGCGCATGGTATCCATAAAATCGCGAATATTCAGGCGCGCTTTGATGGTCTCTTTGGTGTAGAGCTCTCCACGGGGATTCAATGCCAAACCACCTTTGCTGATCACTTCATCCGCGAGGGGAATATCCGCCGTTATGACCAAATCGCCCGCTTCGGTGCGTCTGACTATCTCATTGTCGGCAATATCAAACCCTGAAGAGACTTGTAGCGCGCGAATATTGTCGCGTTTGGACAGTGGGATCAGATGGTTGGCGACAAAGGTACATTCAACGCCTGTACGCTCAGCGGCGCGGATCAGCGTTTCACGGATCACTTTCGGACACGCATCAGCGTCTACCCAAATCTTCATGCTTGCCCTCCTTTGTTTGTGCTTTCGAGCGCTTCAATACGCGCTGTAAGCTGTAAAATCGTCTGTTCTAACTGTTCAATGCGCTGCTCAAGGCTCGGGGCAGTATTTGTCGTGGCGACCTCGACTTTGGGGATGCGTTGGGTACTTTTCCAACTTTTTATCGTGGCAATAATCGCAGGCATTGGTACTGGCGTTTTTAAACGCGCTTTGACCAGTGCGACAGAAGGCTCTTTGCCTTGCTGCTGCAGGCTATTGAGGATCTCTTCCAGCTCTTGAGACACGTCTTTGGTCAGCATAATCTTTCCTTATTCGGGTTTGCCGCCATCTTACTGAGAAACACTCGCGAGCAAAAGGGGCAATCGTTTGTGAGAGATCGCTTACACCTTGTGTAAGCAAAAACAGTGAATTGATGCAGGAATAACGAGGGGTTTTGATTATCTATTTGATTTTTAATGTCTATTTTATTGGTTGGGTTTGGGGGCTTAGCCTGTAGGCCAGCAGCCGCTTGTACGAAAAAGCAAAACGGGTAAATTATCTCTTGTCGAAGGAAATGACCTAGGAACTGTGATTCTCAGGATGAGAAGTGGTGAGGATGACCACAAGCAGGAAGCCGGACACGCATAAGGAATGCGTCAGCGCACAGTGAGGTGAGCTGCAAGGATGATTCAGGATACTCTAGGGATGTGAGAGGGAACCCCATCAGGACGATGGCAAGGACACCGCTCAAGGAACAAGTGATGAAGGCTGAATAGGATTATTCGGCATCAGGACGAATAGGACACCGCTAGGATGGCGATGCTCGGAGTTCGCTGAAAGGATCAGCCCGTTAAGGATGATGCATGGAGCACATTCAAGTAGCCGGATGCTGCGACTAAGATTAAGCCCCGACACCTGTGTCGGGGCTTTCCTTAATCTCCCTTTCGAGCATAAGAACCTGCGTTAATCAGGCCAAATTGGTCACAATATTGGCTAACAAAAAATAAGCGCATATCAGGTTCTTGATAAACCATAAAAATAACAACGTCAGCAGGCTTTACCTCGTGTCATTCGATCCTTGATATGGACGAGGTCATTGTAAATAAAATAGCGCCTTTCTATCTGGGAAGGCGCTATTTCCGTTTGATTTTTCTGCTATACAAGGAATGTCCGTGACCATAGCGACCCGAAGAACGCTACTTATCCCTTACACTGAGGCGTTTGAGTCAGATTTTCTGGTGCTCAATTACTGTGCGAAAAACCGCGCCCTGATGAACGGGCCGACGACCGTAGCGGCAGCGAAACAGCTTTTTCAGCGGGTATTGCATGATTCTTCACTGTACGCGATGGCCGTGCTGGATAACTATAACCGTGAGTACATGGGGCATGTCTTCATCGAATTTGAGAGTGAAGGGCGCGCTGAGTTGGGCTTTTTATTTGATAAAGCCTACTGGGGACAAGGATTCGCCAGTGAAGCGTTGAATGCCTTTTTCCCCAATATGTGTCAGCGTTTTGGTTTACAGCGTGTGGTCGCAACCATTAAAGCGCAACATGAAGCTGCGCGTACTATTTTGCAAAAGCTCGGTTTTATCCACGCCATGGATGTGGATGAATTTTATGGCCCATGTAGCCAATTTATCTGGACGGCTGAAGCGGATAGGCTTAGCCCATCCGGTGCGGTGGCAGAGCAAAACCTACCGTTCTAAATCCTCGCATTTCTAACTGACCTTGGTAACAATCGTCGCCAAGTGAGGAAAACTCAAACAAATAAATGGTGTGCCAACGCCACTGGCCAGAGGGCGTTTTGAATTTATGCTGGCCAAAAGCGACGTTGAGCAGTTGCAAATCAAGCTTGTCACAGTGGCGTTGAATCGCTTGTTTGGCGATTTCCGCTTGATGGCGCTGCTGCCAAAACAGAAATCCCGCAAAACAGAGCGCCAGTATCAAGAGCAAATCGCCAATCATGAATTATCCTCGTGTCATCTGCTGTAACTGCTCTAGAGCCTGCGCCAACTCTGGTGATGGGCTGGCGTGCAATAGAGGCAGCATCACTCCCCGTAGTGCGGGCAGCATGACCACGTCCGCGAACAATTGATTAAATAAGGGTTGATTTTGAGTTTGCGCTAAGCGAACTAAAAAGCGTTGCGCACGGCCGCTATTTTCTAGGCTCATCCAACTGCGTCCTGCAAGCGCAATCAGCACTTCTGGATGGCAAATTGCGGGAGAGGCGAGAATCGCATCGCAAGTCGCATCAAGGATATTGGCAGGCGCTCCGGCCAAGGCTCTCACTAGAGCCGCGAGCAAAAACAGATCTGGATCGCTGGCTTTGACTTCCGCCTCCGCAAGCTCACTTAAGCGTTTCGCCAGTTTTTCCGGTAAGGTGACATGCTCTAATGCCCCGAGCACTGCGTAAAGTGGCTGGGCGGGCAAATGAGTCAGGGCTTTACGGAGCAATACGCCGTTTTGTTCTTGCTCTAAACGGGCACAAAGATCGGTAATCCCTTGCAAACCCACCGTATGCCACTTATCCCAGCCTAAACCGCCAGAAAAATAGTGCTGAGTGTGTTCGTAGTATTGGCTGCAGGCTAGACCAAGCTGCGCGCGGATCTGGCTATGCAGCATCGCGAGTTTGTCTTCACTGGGTTTGAAAGTGTAAGGATTATTGGCGAGCTTCTGTTGCTGCTCTTCCGTCAAAGATTGATGGAGTCGGCTGCCCATCGCTTCGAGCAGATATTGAATAAATTGCCCGACATCGGCTTGTTGCAGTAAGCCACGTTCATCAAGCGCAAATTTGAGCATCCAGATCCAAGGTTGACGCTGTTCATTCCAATACACGATAGCGAATTGCGCATGACGTTGTAGCGGAAACGGGTAAGCTTGTTGACCTAATTCCACTTGAGCAAATTGGCGGTTATCCATCGCTTGCACGCGGCGTCCGAGATCAAAAATTTGGTACTGGCAGCCGCTATTTTGCAGCAGAGCCGTGAGGGTACGAATAGTGTCCATGCGGAAATTGATCCTAACTTTCTTTCTCCAATAAATGGTACTCTATGGCACTTTTTCAAGGTCATCATAGAAATAAACCGGACGAATTATGCAGTTCAACGCCGTATTGGTGAAGTTACTCGATGAGTTGGAAGTCAGATTGCGTGCTGCGCAATTGTGGCAAGCGACACCGCCTTCTTCACAAGCTCTCGCCAGCCAAGAGCCCTTTGCTGTGGATACTCTGTTGCCCCATGAGTGGCTGCAGTGGATTTTTCTGCCCAAAATGCAACAGGCGATCGCCCAAAATGCGGTACCGCGTGGTTTCGCGCTGGAGCCGTATTTCTCAGAAGTGTGGCAAGGTGAGGCCCGTTATCAAGCGGTACTTGCGGTCATTCAACAAATCGACAAGGTGTGCCAATAGATGCTCGAGATTGTTTATCAAGATGAATATTTGGTGGCGGTCAATAAACCGGCTGGCATGTTGGTGCACCGTTCATGGCTCGACAAGCATGAAACCGAGTTTGTAATGCAGACCCTGCGCGATCAAATTGGTCAGCACGTTTTCCCGCTACACCGTTTGGATCGCCCGACATCCGGCGTTTTAGTGTTTGCGCTTTCGAGTCAAATTGCATCCGATGTGATGCCGATGTTTGCCAATCATGAGATGGAGAAAACCTACCACGCCATTGTGCGCGGCTGGATTGAAGAGGCGAATGTGCTCGATTATCCACTCAAAGAAGAGCTCGACAAAATTGCCGATAAATTTGCCAAGCAAGATAAAGAAGCGCAGTCGGCGGTGACAGCTTATCGGCCACTCGCCAAAGTGGAACTGCCCATTTCCACAGGAAAGTTTGCCACTACCCGCTATTGCTTGATGGAGATGCAACCGAAGACCGGGCGCAAACATCAGCTGCGTCGTCATATGGCACATCTGCGTCATCCGATAGTCGGTGATACCACCCATGGCGATGGAGTTCATAACCGACTGTTTCGTGAACACTTTTCCGCGCAACGTTTGATGCTGCATGCCAGCGAGTTACGTTTTATGCATCCTTATACTCAGCAACCGTTAGTGATTCGCGCTGGACTAGATGAAGTGTGGCAAGGCTTGCTTAGTGAGTTTGGTTGGCAAGAGTCGCTGTTAATCAACGCTTGATGATTTTCTCAATCAGCCCAATAAAAAAGCCTTCATCATGAAGGCTTTTCTCTTTCTGATTTCTACCTCAGCGACGTTAAGCGGCGGGTGGAAAGGACTATTTGGCCAGATAGTCGCGAATTGCGCGCTCAATGCCTGCTGCATCTAGGCCTAGTTCTGCATGCATCTCTTCTTGCGTGCCTTGCACGATGAACTGGTCTGGCAGGCCGAGATTGAGAACCGGCTTGAGCTGCTTCTCTTTCATCAGAAACTCAATCACGCCAGCCCCTGCGCCACCGGCAATCGCATTTTCTTCCAATGTCACGAGGACATCATGAGTTTGGGCGAGTTGCTTGATGAGGGCTTCATCCAGTGGTTTAACAAAGCGCATGTCAGCCACTGCCGCGTTGAGTTTTTCAGCGGCTTCTAAAGCGTTAGGCAGCAGAGTACCGAAACTCAAAATCGCGACTTTCTCACCTTCGCTGGCCGTGCTTTCACGCATTAAGCGGCCTTTGCCGATTTTCAACGCGGTAAAGCTGCTCTCTAGCTCAACGCCCATGCCATTACCGCGTGGGTAACGCACGGCACTTGGGCCTTGATGTTGATGACCCGTGTAGAGCATTTGGCGACATTCATTTTCATCCGCCGGAGCCATGATCAGCATGTTGGGGATGCAGCGCATGTAGCTTAAATCAAACGCACCTTGGTGAGTTTGACCATCGGCTCCGACAATCCCCGCGCGGTCGATGGCAAACATCACCGGCAAGTTCATGATCGCCACATCGTGGATCAGTTGATCGTAACCACGCTGTAAGAAGGTGGAGTAAATCGCCACAATCGGGTGATACCCCGCAATAGCCATACCGGTCGCCAGCGTGACTGCGTGCTGTTCGGCAATCGCCACATCAAAGTATTGGCTTGGGTACTCTTTGGAGAAACGCACCATGCCAGAGCCCTCACGCATGGCTGGGGTAATCGCCATCAACTTGGGATCTTGCGCCGCCATATCACACAGAAAATCGCCAAAGATTTTCGAAAAGGTGGGCTTAGTATTGCTGCTTTTGGGCAAGCTGTGGTGGCTTGGATCAAACTTAGGCACGCCGTGATAGCCAATCGGATCTTTTTCCGCAGGCGCATAGCCTTTGCCTTTTTTGGTCATCACGTGGAGGAACTGTGGCCCTTTTAGCTCACGCATGTTTTTCAGGGTTTTGATCAGTTCCAGTACGTCATGGCCATCCACAGGGCCAATGTAGTTAAAGCCGAGCTCTTCAAATAGCGTACCGGGGACCACCATGCCTTTGAGATGCTCTTCGGTGCGACGAACCAGCTCTTTGATTGGCGGAATGCCAGACAGCACTTTCTTGCCGCCTTCGCGAATAGAAGTGTACAGACTGCCAGACAGCACTTGCGCTAAATGGTTGTTCAGTGCACCGACATTTTCTGAAATCGACATTTCATTGTCATTGAGTACGACCAGCATATCAGGGTGCACATCCCCCGCGTGGTTCATCGCTTCAAACGCCATACCGGCGGTGATCGCGCCATCGCCAATCACACTGACCACTTTACGGTCTTTACCTTCTTTACCAGCACAGATTGCCATGCCGAGTGCGGCACTGATCGAGGTGGAGGAGTGACCCACCGAGAGGGTGTCGTATTCACTCTCTTCACGCCATGGGAAAGGGTGTAACCCATCTTTCTGGCGAATGGTGGGCATCTGATCACGACGACCAGTCAAAATTTTATGTGGGTAAGCCTGATGACCCACATCCCAGATCAGATGATCAAATGGGGTATGGTAGACGTAATGCAGCGCAACCGTCAGCTCAACGGTGCCTAATCCTGAGGCCAAATGGCCGCTGGATTGACTCACTGAGTTGAGCAAATAGGTACGTAACTCGTCACACAGCTTAGGCAGCACTTCTTTTGGAAGGCTACGCAGTTCGTCTGGCGTATTCGCCAGAGCCAGTGTTGGGTATTTTGAGATATCAAGAGTCATAAGTATGCGCGCTTATTGTTTAGTTCTTGCGCTCGACGACATATCGGGCGAACTCTTCCAGATGCTCCGTATTGTAGGGAATTGCTTCTAAAGCCAGAAGCGCTTCTTGTAACAGAGTGTGTGCTTTTTGTTGTGCTCCCTCTAAGCCTAAAAGAGCAGGGTAGGTACTTTTATTTAATTCTTGGTCAGAGCCCTGTGGTTTACCAAGGGTTTCGGTATCGCTAATGATATCGAGAATGTCATCTTGAACCTGAAACGCGAGGCCAACCGCTTCTGCATAGCGATCAAGATGCGGTAGCATGGCGCGGCCTTTTTCACCTGCGGCTAAAGCACCTAAACGGATCGCGCAGCGCATTAAAGCGCCGGTTTTATTGCGATGAATGGTTTCCAATTCTTCTAGCGAAATTAAGCGATTTTCCGCCGCCAGATCTAACGCTTGACCAAGGCACATGCCTTGTGCGCCAGAAGCTTCGGCGAGGGCTTGGATCATGGCGACGCGCTGTGTTTCGCCTGCAGCAGAAAGAGCGCCTTCCGCCAAAATAGTAAACGCCAAGGTTTGCAGGGCATCGCCGGTTAAAATGGCGGTGGCCTCATCAAACTGGATATGGCAAGTGGGCTTGCCGCGGCGCAGCTCATCATCATCCATGGCGGGCAAATCATCATGGATCAGCGAATAGGCGTGAATACACTCCACGGCTGAGGCAGGAGTGTCTAAGTCGCTAAGCTCACAGCCGAGCATTTGCCCCGTGATGTACACCAAATATGGCCGTGCCCGTTTGCCGCCGAGCAGTAGCCCGTAACGCATCGCCTCAATTAAAGGCAAGGTTTGAAAGGGAATACGGTTCAGCCACTGATCCAGTTGCTGGTTATTTCGCTGTTGGTATGAGGATAACGCCTCAATCATAGGACACTCATCTTTGTCGGTTGTTCTGGCTGGTGGAGCGGCTTACTCTGCTACATCGCTAAAATCGCTGAGCGGGGCATCATCACGGTTACTGAGCAAAATCCGCACACGCTGCTCAGCATCGTCTAGTTTGAGCTGGCCAGCTCTGGCTAAAGAGATGCCACGCTCGAATTTGCGCAGTGCTTCGTCCAGTGCCAGATCGCCACTTTCTAGCTGTTCGACCAACTGCTCCAGCTCTTCGATGGTTGACTCGAAGGACATGTTTTCCGGTTTCTTGCTCGCCATATTTTTTATGCCTTACTTAAGATGCACGAAAGTTACCTCAGGGGGCTTGGCTGGTCAAATTTAACCAAGCGATTTTGTCAGAAATAGAAGGCTTTTTTACCGCGCCAGATAACGAAATGGAAAAAAGTCCACAAAGTCATAATTCGAAGGCTAAAAACTCTGCGCGTGACAGGTGCATCTCTGCCAGTTTTACGTATACACTTGACTAAGGTTTTCACCGTCTATTCTGACAATTTCGTTAAAGAATTTATTCTGTTGCCGATAATGAAGGTAAGATTTTCATTATCGCGAATGTGTAGCCTGAGGAGTGCTTCGTGGATTTAGCAACACTGGTTGGTCTTATTGGCGGCATGGCTTTCGTGGTCATGGCGATGATACTGGGCGGCAGCATAATGATGTTCGTTGACGTGGTATCAGTTCTTATCGTGGTCGGCGGTTCGGTCTTCGTCGTACTCATGAAGTTCGAAATGGGGCAGTTTTTTGGTGCGGCCAAAATCGCTGGTAAAGCCTTTATGTTTAAAGCTGATGTGCCCGAAGATCTGATTGCCAAAATCGTCGAGATGGCGGATGCCGCACGTAAAGGTGGCTTTTTAGCGTTGGAAGAGATGGAAATTCCCAACGCTTTTATGCAAAAAGGGATCGACCTTTTGGTGGACGGCCATGATGCGGATGTGGTGCGTGCCACCTTGCAAAAAGATATTGTCTTGACCGATGAGCGCCACAGCAAAGGAACTCAAGTTTTTCGCGCCTTTGGTGACGTTGCGCCCGCGATGGGGATGATCGGGACACTGGTTGGTCTGGTTGCCATGTTGTCTAACATGGACGACCCGAAGGCAATCGGTCCTGCGATGGCGGTAGCACTATTAACCACGCTTTACGGTGCAATTTTATCTAACATGGTGTTTTTCCCGATTGCCGACAAGCTCGCGCTGCGTCGTGATCAGGAAACCCTCAACCGTCGTCTGATCATGGACGGTGTTTTAGCGATTCAAGATGGGCAGAACCCAAGGGTTATCGATAGTTATTTGAAGAACTACCTCAACGCAAGTAAACGTATTCTTGATGTTGATAAAGAGTAGCGGAGCCGACTATGGATGACGAACAACAATGTAAATGTCCCCCTCCCGGTTTGCCCGCATGGCTGGGGACGTTTGCGGACTTGATGTCACTGCTGATGTGCTTCTTCGTACTCTTGCTCTCGTTTTCGGAGATGGACGTACTGAAATTTAAGCAGATCGCTGGCTCAATGAAGTTTGCCTTTGGTGTGCAAAACCGTTTGGAAGTGAAAGATATTCCCAAAGGGACCAGTATTATTGCTCAAGAATTTCGTCCCGGTCGCCCAGAGCCGACGCCGATTGATGTGATCATGCAGCAAACCATAGATATCACCCAACAAACCTTGGAATTCCAAGAGGGGGAGTCAGACCGAGCGGGCGGTAATCAACGTGATTCCGGTCAGCTTACTGGCGGTCAATCGGCAGAAACTTCGGTGCAAGATAACCAAAACACTCAATCTGAAATGCAACAGCAGCAAGCACAAGCGATGTCAGAGCAGATGGAAACCGTGGCGGAAAGCATCAAAAAAGCGCTGTCTAGAGAGATTGAGCAAGGAGCCATTGAAGTAGAAAACTTGGGGCAGCAGATTGACATTCGGATCCGCGAAAAAGGCGCGTTCCCAGAAGGTTCCGCATTCTTACAGCCTAAGTTCCGTCCTCTGGTACGCCAAATCGCTGAGTTGGTCAAAGACATTCCCGGTAAAGTGCGGGTGACAGGGCATACCGATAACCAGAAACTGGACTCTGAACTGTATCGCTCGAACTGGGATCTCTCTGCGCAGCGCGCAGTTTCGGTGGCGCAAGAGATGGAAAAGGTCAAAGATTTTGACCATCTACGACTGCAAGTGCGTGGATTGGCTGATACCCAACCGTTAGGGCCCAATGATACCGAAGCGCAACGGGCAACCAACCGCCGCGTTGAGATCAGTATCTTGCAAGGCGAGCCAGTCTACAGTGACGAGGTTCCTTCACTAGGCGGTGGACAACAATAACCGAAGATATACACACCGACTGTAAACTAAAAAGGGCAAGCCATTGGGCTTGTCTTTTTTATGGGCTTTTCTCAATAAAGTGTGATCGTGTATAATCGCGCCCCTTTAGCGGTAAGCGCCTTGCCAAGGTTTACCTGCTGCTCGCCAGATTGTCTAACTCAGATTGCGAATAACTGTATGAAATTTATCGTTAAACCCCATCCGGAAATTTTTGTGAAAAGTGAATCGGTACGTAAGCGTTTCACAAAGATCCTTGAGAGCAATATTCGAATTATTGTGAAAGCCCGCACACAAGGGGTGGCGGTATTCAATCGTCGTGATCATATTGAAGTGACGTCAAACAGCGATACTTATTACGCCGAAGTGTTGGAGATTCTGACGACCACACCGGGTATCCAGCAAGTGTTGGAAGTGCAGCAATCAACCTTTACCGATCTGCACAACATCTACGAGCAAGTGCTGGAGCTAAATCGCGCTAACCTCGAAAACAAAACCTTTGTTGTGCGCGCGAAACGCCGTGGTAAGCATGATTTTACCTCTATTGAACTCGAACGTTATGTTGGGGGGGGCCTCAATCAAGCCATCGCCAGTGCCAAGGTAAAATTGATTAACCCTGACGTGACCGTGCAAGTGGAAGTGGTCGATGAGCTGCTCAACCAAGTGATCGCGCGTCATAAAGGTTTAGGTGGTTTCCCTCTGGGTACCCAAGAAGATGTATTGAGCCTGATTTCTGGTGGCTTCGACTCCGGTGTATCGAGCTATCTGCACATTAAACGTGGTTCAAAAGTGCATTACTGCTTCTTTAATCTGGGGGGACCCGCCCACGAAATTGGTGTGAAGCAAACCGCTTACTACCTGTGGCAAAAATACGGTTCATCAGCCAAAGTGCGATTTATCGCGATCGATTTTGCTCCTGTGGTGGCTGAGATCCTCGAGAAGATCGATGATGGTCAAATGGGCGTGGTGCTCAAGCGTATGTTTATGCGCACCGCCGGTATGGTGGCTGAGAAGTTTGGCATTCAAGCTTTGGTTACGGGTGAAGCGCTAGGTCAGGTTTCTAGCCAAACCCTGACCAACCTGCGCCATATCGATAACGTGACCGATACTTTGATTCTGCGTCCGCTCATCAACTGGGATAAAGAAGACATCATCCGTCTGGCGCGTGAAATTGGTACGGAAGATTTCGCCAAAACCATGCCTGAATTCTGCGGGGTGATTTCAAAAAGCCCAACCGTAAAAGCGGTAAAAGAGAAATTGGAAGAAGAAGAAGCCAAATTCGATTTTGCTCTGCTTGATCAAGTGGTGTACAACGCTCGCCAAATCGACATTCGTGATATTGGTAAAGAGTCGCTGGAAAAAGCCCCTGAAGTGGAGTTGGTTAACAGCGCAGAAGAGGGTAACGCCGTCGTACTGGATATTCGTAGCCCAGACGAAGAGGACGAAAGCCCGTTAGAGATTGCGGGTGTGGAAGTGAAGCATCTGCCTTTCTATAAGCTTGCGACTCAGTTTGGTGACCTCGATCAGTCAAAAACCTACTTGTTGTACTGCTCACGTGGTGTGATGAGCCGCTTACAAGCGCTCTACCTGCAAGAGCAAGGCTTTAACAATGTGAAAGTCTATCGCCCATAGTCCACTGTCGATAGTTCATTGCCCATAACGCGATCATGAATGGATAAAACGCAGAGTTTGCTCAGCAGGCTCTGCGTTTTTTCGCTTTATCCCCTTCCTACTTTAAGCTGCAGCGATGTTGGCTACGCTCGTTCACCCCAATCACATAGTTTGCCTATGCTCATGTGGATTATGAGAGCCATCCTTGGCTCTCACCAAAGGCCAGCCGATGGCTGTGCAAATTTGTTCCAGACAAATTTGTCACTCTCTTGCCGCTTACCTGCAACGCCAAGTAGTTTGTGTATAAGTGTAGTATTTACTGATTGGAGCTAAAAATGCAGATAAAAAAACACCGCCCAAAGGCGGTGCTAAAAATTTGACAGACAGGTCAAAAATAAATACAGGAAGTATTTGTTTTGTGGCAGGGATAACTGCACAAAACGGGTGGTAGAAACTACCTAACTCGAATTTCGAGTTTGCAAACACAACATCGCAACAACTAAGCCTATTGATTTACAAGGAAATCAAGCCGTTCAGGCCGCTGTTGCGCGGTGAAATATAGATTTTCTCTGGTCGGTTAGCAACGGACAATTTATAATGTTTCAGATTAAAAAAACTAATCTTTAACCGAGTACCGCTATGTCCAGAAGATTGCCTCCCCTTAATTCGTTAAAAGTGTTTGAAGCGGCCGCTCGCCATTTGAGTTTTACCCGAGCTGCTGAAGAATTATTTGTGACACAGGCCGCAGTTAGCCACCAAATCAAAGCATTAGAAGAGTTTTTAGGCTTGAAACTCTTTCGTCGTCGTAATCGCTCTTTATTGCTGACCGAAGAAGGGCAAAGTTATTTCCTCGACATAAAAGATATTTTTAGTTCATTAGCTGAAGCGACCGATAAATTACTTGAGCGCAGTGAAAAAGGGGCGCTGACCATCAGTTTACCGCCGAGTTTTGCGATTCAATGGTTAGTGCCACGTTTGGCGGATTTTAACCAGCAAGAGCCGGATATTGACGTGCGCATTAAGGCCGTCGATATGGATGAAGGTTCGCTGACTGATGATGTGGATGTGGCGATTTATTATGGCCGAGGTAGTTGGCCGGGCTTGCGTGCCGATAAATTGTATCAGGAGTTTTTGATCCCACTCTGTTCTCCGGCGTTGTTGCTGGGTAACAAGCCAATGGAGAAGTTAAGCGATTTGGCTTATCACACCTTGTTGCACGATACCTCGCGTAAAGACTGGAAACAATTTGCCAAAGAGAACGGCCTTGATAACGTTAATGTTAACCATGGGCCGATCTTCAGTCACTCAACCATGGTGTTGCAAGCGGCTGCGCATGGGCAAGGTGTTGCGTTAGGCAATAACGTGTTAGCGCAACCAGAAATTGATGCTGGTCGCTTGATTGCCCCTTTTGATGAGGTATTGATGACCAATAACGCCTTCTATGTGGTGTGCCATGAAAAGCAGGCGGATATGGGACGGATCGCCACTTTCCGCGATTGGATGCTGAAAAAGGCGCGCAGTGAGCAAGTGGATATTTTGCAACATAAGCACAACCAGTAAATTCGGGTTATGAGGTAAAGGATGAACAGTAAGTATTTACTCGCTCTCGGGGGCTTGCTATCGGGTGTTGCGGTGGGTTTAGGTGCCTTTGCGGCGCACGGTTTAAAAAAGATGTTAAGCCCGTATTTACTCGATGTGTTTGAGACGGGCGTGCAGTATCAATTTATCCATGCATTGGCTCTGCTCGTTTGCGGCGTATTATTGTTGCTGCCTCTCCATGAAGCCGCGCATAAAGGCTTTCGCCGCGCGGCACAGTTTTTCTTGGTCGGGATCGTCTGTTTTAGCGGTAGCTTGTACGCACTCGCACTCACGGGTGTGAAGTGGTTTGGTCCTATCACGCCTTTTGGTGGCGTGATGTTCATCTTAGGCTGGATCTGGTTTAGTTACGCGGCGTGGAAAAGTCAGTAGTCTGTGTTGTGATGCCTAATCAGAGGGGATTTAGTCCGCGGAGGATGAGTTAAAACGGATATCTTGCAAGTTAAACCCAAGCTCGATGTCCGTTTTCAAGGCACTGACTTGTTTACAGATGCGCGCCATTTCAATGTGAGGATCGAGTTTTTTGCGATACTTTGCCGGTAGTTCAGGGCTGGCATACGCCTCTTCAATGCTCGAGAACTGGTTTAAAATCTCTTTCGCCGCTTTCGGGCCAATACCGGCCACGCCGGGAATTTGGCTTGAGCTGATGCCCGTTAATCCCCAATAGTCGGTTAATTGTGCGAGAGTAACGCCAAACTCCTGAGCGATAAAAGGCTCATCTAACCAACGTTGCTGAAAGTAGTCGCGGATTTGTAAGGTCGGAGAAAGTAACTGACAGTAGCCCTTATCGGTCGAGATAATTGTCACTTTTTCTTGATGAGCCGCCACTTTACAAGCCAGTGTTGCAACCAGATCGTCCGCTTCATCGCCTTCCGATAACAGCGAATCAATCCCCAGTTGCCACCACGCATCTTGAATGGAATCTAGTCCTTGCTGCAAAACGTCTGGCATGGGTTTGCGATTGGCTTTGTAAGTTGGGAGTAACTCAGCGCGCCAGCCACGATCAGATAAATGATGATCAAACACCGCAATCATATGGCTGGGCTGCGCTTCATTAATGATGCGCTGCAGAGTGCGTGTTGTGGTTTCCGCGGTTCTGGTGATGTCGTTGGGATCGGGTTGCGCGGAGTGAACGCGGCGGATCAAATTAAGTGCATCAATAATGACAAGATGAAGAGACATAACCAAAAACCATAAAAAATAAGGGCTTGTGAGGCCCTTATTGTAATCAAATCCGTCAAGATTACTACCCAAGCGACGAGTTCAGGCTTGAGCAGACATTGGCTTTAGGTTTAAGTCACTATCTTATAGCAAGGCTCGTATGCGCTGCCGCCTGGAAGTTTCATCCGGTTTTGGGCAACGAAATCATTGAGTAGCTGATCCATTTTTTTCATTAACACTGGGTCACCATGCATTTCAAAGGGGCCGTGGCGTTCAATTTCACGGATCCCTTCCGCTTTGACGTTGCCTGCCACAACACCAGAGAAGGCTCGACGCAGATTGGCGGCAAGCACTTCTGGGCGTTGGTTTAAGTGCAAATCAAGGTTCGCCATGCTTTCGTGGTTAGGCTCAAACGGCAGTTGGAATTCTGGTTCAATTTTGAGTGACCAGTTAAAACTGTACGCATCTTCTTTATCTTTACGATGTTGGCGCACCAGTGGCATGGCATTACTCATAATACGTGCCGCTTCCGCTGGATTATCGATGACGATGCTGTAATGCTTGCGAGCGGCTTCACCCAAGGTATCGGTAATGAATTTATCCAAAGAGCGGAAATACGCTTCACTCTGTTTTGGCCCTGTCAGCACAATAGGCATTGGCTGATCGGCGTTTTCTGGGTGCATCATAATGCCCAAGATATACAGTAGCTCTTCTGCCGTACCTGGACCTCCGGGGAAAATAATGATGCCATGTGCCATACGCACGAACGCTTCCAAACGTTTTTCGATATCTGGCATGATCACCAGCTCATTAACGATAGGGTTGGGCGGCTCGGCGGCAATAATTGAAGGTTCGGTCAATCCGAGGTAGCGGTATTCCGAATAACGCTGTTTGGCGTGGCCGACCGCCGCACCTTTCATTGGGCCTTCCATCGCACCGGGGCCACAACCAGTACAGATGTTCAGTTCACGTAAACCGAGCTCATGGCCGACTTCACGAGTGTATTGGTACTCAACTTCATTAATCGAATGTCCACCCCAGCATACAACGAGATTGGGTGTCGCTCCGGGAATCAGTGCTCCGGCATTGCGCAAAATACCAAACACGAGGTTAGTAATGTGCGTCGCGTTAGTCAGGTTAAGGCGCTGGCTATCGGCTAAATGCATATTGACGTAAACAATATCGCGCAGCACAGAAAAGAGGTGTTCTTGGATCCCTTTAATGATCTGTCCATCGACAAAGGCATGTTCGGGGGGATTCGCCAGCTCAAGTTTGATGCCGCGTTCACGGCGCATGACGGTGATATCGAAATTCTTATATTTATCGAGCAACTCTTTCGAGTTATCCGTGTGGCTACCTGAGTTCAACACGGCAAGGCTGCAATTGCGATAAAGCTGGTAGAGATCACTCGAGGCGGTCTTTTTCAGACGTTCGACTTCGAGTTGTGACAGTAGATCCATACTGCCGGCTGGGCTGACTTGAATAATCATAGTGTCCTCCTTCAACCTGAGGTTGAGGTCATGCTAGAGCATGATGTTGAGCATTTGTTATAAAACAAGAGTAGCAGAGATACCCAGAGAAGGGGGTGATAACCTCTTGATATATCTGGCTTCAATCTAGAGGTATCTAGTCAGGTAAGAAAATAGAGTGAGGGGGTAATTGTGAAATTGAGCACAAATTAATAGTTAATTAGCTTAAATATTAATCAGTTATTTCCAAACTAACTGACTTGGACCGATATGTTTGGCTTCACTTAGCGTCAGATTTAAACGATCAAGAACCGTTTCGGGGGTATCTGAATCCATGAAGCGGATACTCGCCGCAGACAGCGTGATGGTTAGGCTCTTATCGCGGAACTTGAACGGTAGTTTCGACACGTTGAGCTGGATCTGGTGAATAATCTGGTAACTCTCATTATCGGAGCGTTCAGGCAGTAACAGAATGAACTCTTCACCAGAGAAGCGAGCCACGGTGTCACTGTCTCGTAATTCTTTTTTGATGGTGCGAGCAATGATACTTAAGGCCTTATCGCCTGCGGTGTAGCCAAAGCTGTCGTTGATCGATTTGAATTTATCAATATCAAACAGCACTACCCGCAAATTGTGTTGCGTACGGATCCAGCGGCGATACTCATGTTCAAGTCGCTCAGTAAAGCTGCTGCGGTTGTACACTTTGGTCAGAGGATCGAGTTGTGCGCGCAATGCTTGATCTTCAAGGCGGCGACGATAATCTTGTGCCAAATCAGACAGGGCTTCCATCTGATCTTTGCTATAGCGCATACGCTCAAGTAGGGCTTGCTCACGTTGCTCCGCTAAGAGTAAGCGTTCAGAAAGTGAAGACATCTCGCGCAGTAAAGGCGCCATTTTCAGCTTGAGCTGTTCTAGCTCCGTCTGTTCTTTGAGCGCGGTCTGGCTACGAGCCACTAAACTGCTCAGCTCGCCATTCATCTCTTGGCGGTGTGCCATGTAACTCTGGCTTTGCTCAAGATTTTGAGTCGCGCTTTTTAGGTTATTGCCAATCGAGAGATTCACTTGCTCGAGAAAGGCTTCGGCTGCTTTGCGCTCAGCATGGCTTCCATCGACGACTAAACGCAGCACTTCAAGGGTGAGCTCAAGCAGGGTATGATTATTGACGCCAAGCAGAAGCTTGGTTCGGATATCGGTCAGTTGATCACCCGATTCACCATTGAAATCCAACTCAGTAATCAAGTGTTGTAAATCGACGGCAAGTCGATGCAGCAGTTCTCGATCCGCTTGTTGAGTAAGCTCATTGAGCGCCAAATTGGGATTGGCACATTGAATTTTGACCGCGCGTTCATAAATTTCCAGCAAACGCAAAGCTTGCTGAGTTTTTTCCAGCGGCTGTGCGGCGCTAAAACTCAGCAGATCTCGAAGATCGCGTTTGATCTTGGCGGGTAAGCCGGGGACGCGCAGTAGCGTTTCACCGCTGTGCTGTAGCTGGCTATCCAGATGACTCGTTTGTTTGTCCATGGCCAATGACTGTTGTTTCAACATGCGTTCCAGTACGGCTAATTTCGGGATCAGCGTACTGATGTCTTTTTGTTGTTCTAATGCAAAACAGAGTTCTTCTAAACTTTGGTTTAGTCGAGAGCTACTGCCGCGGCAAGTCGTAGCCAAGGAAGTGACCATTCGTTTAAGAACTTGCTGCTCTCGGTTAAATTTGAACGAAGTATCCCTTTGTGTCAAACGTACTTGTTCTAACTGAGATTTCAGTTTTTGAAGCTCTGCTTGGATATCTTGTTCTAGAACGCCCATGTACAACAAACTGGATAGTTGAGGATCAATCCTGATCCTATTTATTGATTTGTCGATAATAACAAATATTTTGCTGGCGTCACCCAGTGTTTATGCCGACTGGGCAGCATTTATCCATCTTTTAAGAGTTTTTTGATGTTGTCCTCATTCTTATAAGAAGAGTGAACTTTGATCAGCCCTTGATTTATTGCTTGTTTACAAGAAAGTCGAATATTTTCCGAAGCAAAGCTGGCGGCTGGGGCATTATCAATCGCTTTAAAATAGACCCAATGACTTTGGCCTTCACTCAAGCTTAACTCTCTGGCGATATTGGTTGCCATCAACAAAATATCCAACAATTCTTTATCATTGATGGCGGTATAAGCCCGCGGTAAAAATGGGTAATCGGCAATACCAATTCGAACTATTCGGTTTATTTTTCTTTCTGGTGCAAAATCATTCAGCCAAGATTGAATCTGGTTGAATAATATTTCTGGTTCACTTCGCTCGCTGCCATTTTTTTCGATATACAACAAGCTTGCATCTGAAAAATGGTACAACCGATCGGGTTCTTTTATTTTAGTTTTAAGAAATTTACCAAAAGCGCGCTCTAATTCTAAACCGGCGGTATAACCATTTTGCAGATACATGTTGCGCATGAAAGGAATGTCGATCAGTACAAAACGCAGTCTATCGTTGAGCGGTTGACGAATGAGCTCCCCTAGCTGCCACTGTTCATAGTTACGGTTACTGTTTTCTAATGAACTGGGTAACTTCGCATTCAGCATGCGTAGATTGCTTAGGCGCGATCTTGAGTGAGTAAATAACGTGTCATGTAACTCAGAGATTTGATCTTGAAAGCCTTGAATAAGATAACCGCGTCGCAAAGTAATCAGAAAAAGTACTAAGCTAATGCTCAGTAAAAACAAAGCCACTTTACGTAATTGGCTGAATTGATTGTTGGTCTCTTGCAGCTGTTTTTCTTGTCCAACTAAATGCAGGGTCTGTTCAATAAACTCCCGTTGCTGACGAAATGCATCTTCACTGATTTGGTTAAGCTTATTTTGTCGTTTTTGGGCGAGAACCTGACTCTTTTTAAAATTGTCTAGCGCTTTGGCGGCTGAGCCGGTTCTTTCATAACCGAGAGAAAGTAAACGGTAAGCTTGCTCTTGAAGTTCGTCATCTTGAATCGATTGACCAATATGCAGTGCCATTTCTGCATAACGAACGATATCCTGATTTATTTCTTGATAATAAGCCAACCCTGAATGCAGTAAGGCGGCGTGCCCATTTAAACGAGGAATATCAGCCATTCCTAATAGCTCTTCAGCGCTGGTTAAATACTGCTCAGCAACGGGGTAGTTGTAGAGTTGTAAATAGGTAGCGGAGAGATTGATGCGAATTTCAATTTCATCACTGAGTGACGATTGATTATTTTGATGGTCAATCACATTGAAATAATGCACCAAAGCTAAGTTATATTTGCCTTGCTGGTAGTAGACATCACCCATTTGTTTGAGAACAGCAGATAAAAATGGCGATTGTTCGTAGCGGCCATAAAAGTCTGCCGCTTGTGAGAAGTGATCGAGTGCTTTATCTAACACTTGGCGATTGAAAAACAGTTTGCCTAGCAGTGTGTTTGCTTGCGCTAACAGCACGCCAGCGTTGTTCTCAATAGCACTCCAGTAGGCGATCAGCAATTCGGAAAGCGCCAGGTTATAACGTCCATGGCTAAGATTGTGCTCACCTAAGGTTAGGTGATACTCAATGGCCGGTTTTTCGTTTTGTAAGGTGTCAAGATAGGGTTTGGCCTTGGCAAACAGCTTATCGGCCAATTCAAGCTCATTGGCTTTTGAGGCGATTTCGGCACTGAGTAACGTAAGTTTGTAATCAATGCCTTTGGCGATTTGATCGGCATTTTCGATTACCTGATACTGCTCATTGATCTTCTGTATTCTTTCGCGCGCGGCCTGTGCATCACCCTCTTTCTGCCAGATAAGACGAGTGCTAAGGATTTGCACATCGAGGTGTAGATAGGGGAGTTGGTATTGTTCAGTCAGTGCATTGGCATCGCGCAAAATCTGTTGCGCTTGTTCATGTTCACCAAGATTATCCAAGGCGAGCGCCAAAATCATCAAGGCATCGACCGTACTGCCGGGTGTGCGTGTCCGGCTGTCGGCTTCATCTCGAGCAATTGTGGCGGGGTGTTTTTCCTGTTTCTCGGCTAAATGGCGCTCATTAAGGTACTGCTGCGCCATTTTTTTTGCTTGTAAGGGTGAGACCTCGACCAAGCCGCTAGCTTCATTGAGCATAGGTGAAGAGTAAATCGTGGCCTGAGCCCAACTTGAAGCCAGAAGTAAGGTCGCTATGGTTATCCAGCGCAGAAATCTCATCCTAAGTCTTATCCTTATTGTCGCGCCATGCGTTGATTATGGTTCGGTGCTGACTGGTGGCTGGAGCGGAATGGGTTAATGTCTAAGCCACCGCGTCGAGTATAACGCGCATACACGGTCAAACTCTGTGGCTGGCAGTAGCGCATAATGTCGGTGAAAATACGCTCAACACACTGCTCATGAAACTCATTATGCTCACGGAAAGAGACAAGATAACGCAGTAAGGCTTCACGATTCATCTTAGCGCCGTGATACGCAATCTCGACGCTTCCCCAGTCGGGTTGATTGGTGATTAGGCAGTTGGATTTAAGCAAATGGCTGTGCAGTACTTCGCTGACTTTTTCACCCTGTGCTGCACCTTGCAGCAAGGCATCGTCAAACTCGTAGTTAGCGATTTCAATATCTTGATCATCAATGCACTCGCCTTGCATGGTCACTATCGGCTCTGCGGTGTAATCACTCAGTGGTTTGACTTTTACGGTCACGGTTTCACCGGCGCAGGCCGAAAGATCGTGCACTAAGCGCGTTTGCACTTCATCCCAAGACGCAAAACGAGTCTGATTGTAGCTGTTGAGATAGAGCTTGAACGATTTGGATTCGATCAAATTGGCACTGGTCGCTGGAATCGACACTTCTCCGATCGCCACTTGGGGCAGGCCTTTCTGATTGAGCCAAGAGAGCTCATACAGCGTCCAAATATCGCAGCCTTGAAAAGGCAGAGTCGCGCTAAGATGCAGATCATTGCGGTTCAAGCTGCGTGGCACAGGTTGCAGTAAGCTTGGGTCATACTGGTTGGCATACTCGGTTTTTTTACCCAGAGTTAAGCTTGCCAGCTCTTTGGCATCAGAATATTTGCTCATGTTTTTCAGTCGATTCAATTAGAATGTGCAGAATTTTACGCAATCCCAGTGCCAGTGTCATTAACGAGGCGGCGCAAACTCAACATGGAGATGATTATGACGCAAAGCGTAGTGCAAGCCTTGAGTGCATTCAGTCAGCGTTTTCTACAACATTGTGCCCAGCAAACCGGCCAATTACCGGAAAATGATGAATTATTGGGACTGGCTTCGCCTTGTGTGGTCGAAGCGCTGACCGATGTGGTGCGCTGGCGTCCCGTCAATCGTGAGGTTTGGGCAGATTTCAGTAATGTCGAGCGGGCGATTGAGCTCACGCTGCACGAGGATATTAAAGCATTTTACGCTAGCCAGTTTAGTGCTGATATGCCTGCGCAGTGGCGAGGCCGAGAGCTGACTTTGCTGCAAGTATGGAGTGAAGACGATTTCACCCGCCTGCAGGAAAACATCTTGGGGCATTTGGTGATTCAGCGCCGCTTAAAGCAAAAGCCAACTGTATTTATCGCCACCACCGAAGATGAAATGGCAGTGATTTCAGTGTGTAACCTGAGTGGTAATGTGATCCTAGAAAAGCTTGGCACGGCGCAACGCGAAGTGTTGACGGCAGACCTGGAAACGTTTTTAGAACAGCTTGAACCTGTGGTGAATTGAGATGTACGTGGTTGAGTTGGAGTTTGAGTGTTTTGATAACACCACCATCAGCGCCGTGGATAAAGCCATCAACGGCTTGATGGATGCGCTGCGCTATAACGGACAAGTATTGGGGCGTGAGTTCCCGATTGTGCTCGGTGACGGAGTGTTTTACGTGCGCGCCGTCTGCCCTGAAAAAGAGAGCCTGCACCCGAAATTTCATTCCGAATACGTTGAAGTTTGTGTGAGCCGTTTAAGTGAGGCCAGTTTGCTTGCGCCGAAAGTTCGCGTGCTGGGGTTAGACATCAACTCAGAACAAGCCGCGGAAGAGGAAATGCCGAGTTGGCAGGTGCTTTACACCACCTATGTGCATACGTGTTCACCATTGCGCAGCGGTGAAAGTCTGTTGCCTATTCCTCTGTATCGTAATCCGCCGACCTTTAATGGTGATCACAAAGCGGTGATCAAATGGCAAACTGAATGGCAAGCGTGTGATGAATTGCAAATGGCCGGAGCGTGCAAAGCGGAGCATGCTGCGCTGCATGAGATTTGCGATGTGGATAGTGATTTGTTCCGACGAGGTTGGGATCTGCGTGGCCGGATTGAATTTTTGACTCAAGTGCCAACCTATTACTATCAGTATCGGGTTGGTGGCAGTAGCCTTGCGCAAGAAAAAGCGCGCCCTTGCCCTAAGTGCGGCGGAGAGTGGTTATTGGATGAGCCACTGCACGACATCTTCCATTTCCGTTGTGAGCCGTGCCGAATTGTCTCCAATATTTCTTGGGATCACTTGAAATAGAGTGCTGGATGCACCTTCATGCCCCCGCATTCATCTTTTCTCTATTCGTATTCAAAGCACTCAGTAATAAAAAAGGTTGGCGTAGCGCCAACCTTTTCTGTTTTAAAGCGGGAAGACCATTAGAAATGGCGATTACCAACCTTTTACTGCGCCACCTTGGAAGATTTCAGACGCGGCTTTAGCGACTTCATCGGTTTGGTAGGCTTTCTTGAAGTTTTGTACGTTTTCGGCGTTCACGTTTGCTTCACGGGCAACCAAAATATTGACGTAAGGTGACTCTTTGTTTTCAACGAAGATGCCATCTTTTTCTGGGGTCAGGTTGATTGAGCTCGCGTAAGTGGTATTGATGATAGACAGAGCCACATCATCCAGTGAGCGTGGTAGCTGGGCTGCATCTAACTCGAGGATCTCAAGTTTCTTTGGATTTTCAACGATGTCACGTACGGTTGCCAATAGACCGACGTCTTCACGCAGTTTGAGCAGACCTTGTTGTTGCAACAGCAGCAGTGAGCGACCTAGGTTAGTTGGATCGTTTGGAACCGCAATGCGCGCGCCATCTTGTAGTTCATCAACCGATTTGATCTGTTTTGAGTAGCCCGCGATCGGGTAAACAAAGGTGTTGCCAACGATCGCTAGCTTGTAACCACGATCGGCGATTTGCTTATCCAGATAAGGTTTGTGCTGGAACGCGTTTGCATCGATAGAACCGTCATCCAATGCCGCGTTTGGTGTTACGTAATCGGTAAAAGTCACCAGTTCGACATCCAGATTGTATTTTTCTTTAGCCACTTTGGCTGCCACTTCCGCCACTTGTGCTTCAGCCCCTGCCATAACACCAATTTTCACTTTGTTGTTATCTACGGCTTTTTCACCGCAGCCGGCCAAAATTAGGGTTGAGGCTGCAGCAGCGATAGTCAGTAAACTTTTCAGGCTAAACTTCATGATGAACTCCTTGTTCAAAAAAGGCTTTTGTTTTGCTTATCGATGATCGACGCGGCGTACCAACGCATCGCCGATGGATTGAATAATTTGTACCAGTACAATCAGCATGACCACAGTGACCGCCATGATGGTGATGTCGTAACGGTGGAATCCATAGCGGATCGCCACATCGCCCAGACCACCACCGCCAACGGTACCCGCCATGGCTGAGTAGCTGACCAGTGTCACGAGAGTAATCGTGACTGAGTTTAAAATCGTCGGCAGCGCTTCAGGCAGCAGTACCTTACGAATGATTTGCAGTGGCGTCGCACCCATAGATTGCGCCGCTTCCACTAAGCCGGTTGGCACTTCAAGCAGCGCACTCTCAATCAGGCGCGCTACAAACGGAATCGCCCCAATCGTGAGTGGCACAATGGCCGCAGTGGTACCGATAAAAGTGCCGACAATCAGTTTGGTGACAGGGATGATGGCGACCATCAACACCAAAAAGGGCACCGAGCGACCGATGTTAACCACGGCGCCGAGCGCACGGTTCAGCGGTAGGTTTTCCAGTAAGCCCTCTTTTTTGGTGGTATGGAGAATCACTCCTAGCGGAATCCCGAGCGCAAAACCCACCGCACCGGCAATCGCGACCATATACAGTGTTTGCCATGTGGCGGTTAACAGTAGGTCGCTATTGAGTGCAAACCATTGTGCAATCGTATTAAAGGACATAACCCAGCACCTCTACTTTAACGTTGTTTTCGCGCAGATAACGAATCGCGGCTTCATCATCGTCGGCATTACCAAAAATTTCAGCGACCATCATGCCAAACTTCACGCCGCCGGCGTAATCCAGATCTGAGCTAAGAATGCTGACATCAATATTGTATTTGCGAGCAATTTGCGTCATCAGCGGTGCATCCACGGTGGCGCCGGTAAATTCCAAACGTACCAGTGGATAGCTGCCTGCCACGCGAGTTGGCTGTAAGCGCACTTGGTAATCTTCAGGAATCGATAAATCCAACGTTGAGCGGATGAATTGATGCGCCAACTCGGTTTTCGGGTGGGCAAAAATATCGCCGACCGTGCCTTTCTCAACCAGCTCACCGCCACCAATGATCGCCACTTCATGACAGATGCTTTTCACCACATCCATTTCATGGGTAATCAGCAAAATGGTCAGGTTAAGCTGACGGTTAATCTCTTTAAGCAGTTCTAAAATCGACTGCGTTGTCGCTGGATCCAGCGCGCTGGTGGCTTCATCACACAGCAGCACTTTGGGATCGCTTGCCAAAGCGCGGGCAATCGCGACACGTTGCTTCTGGCCGCCAGAAAGATTCGCCGGGTAGCTCTCTCTTTTCTCAGAGAGACCAACCAGGGCCAGCAATTCAGTCACTTTCGTTTCGATATGCTGTTGTGATTGACCCGCTAACTCAAGTGGCAGAGCTACGTTTTCAAACACAGTGCGTGATGAAAGCAGATTAAAATGCTGGAAAATCATACCTATGTTACGGCGAGCCGCGCACAGTTGTGGATTACTGAGCGTGGTGAGATCCACACCATCGACAATCACTTGGCCGCTGGTCGGTTTTTCTAGCATGTTGACACAACGGATCAGCGTACTTTTTCCGGCACCGGATGAGCCAATCACCCCAAAAATCGTACCCTGTGGAATGAATAAATTGATGTCTTTCAGGGCGTGGATTTGTTTATCCCCCTGATAGAACACCTTATTTACGCTTTTAATCTCAATCATGTGCAACCCTGTACTGCTCGAGGCAGAATAATCTGTTGGCCTCTTCCTCAATTGGTAGTCGATGCTATGGGCTTGCTGAGTTTAAGTCAATAGATATTTTTACGTCTAGACGTCTAAATGGTTGCGGGTAATTAGAAGAGAAAGTTATTAGATAGTGACGAAAAAAATATAGATAGTGATGAAAAAAATAAAGCGTGCAATAATTCGCGCAAAGTGACTTGAAAGAGACAGCATTTTGGCCAAACCCGCCGTATTTCTTGATCGTGATGGCGTGATCAACGTCGATCACGGTTATGTGCATGATGAGCACGATTTCCAATTTATTGAAGGTGTATTTGAAGCGACTGCGGCTTTGCAGCGTATGGGGTATTTGTTGGTGCTGGTTACCAACCAATCCGGTATTGCGCGTGGCAAATTTAGCGAAGAGCGTTTCATTTCTCTCACCCAGTGGATGGACTGGAACTTTGCCGATAATGGGGTTGAGTTTGATGGTATCTATTATTGTCCGCACCATGCTGAACATGGCATTGGGCAATACAAAGAAGAGTGTGATTGCCGCAAACCTAAGCCGGGCATGTTTCTCTCGGCGCGCGATTTCCTGAACATCGACATGGCCAATTCGGTGATGGTCGGTGACAAAGCCGAAGATATGATGGCAGCTGAAGCGGCGGGTGTAGGCACTAAGATTTTGGTGCGCACCGGTAAGCCAATCACAGAGCAAGGTGAAGCCTTAGCGACCGTGGTGCTCGATAGCATTCGCGATGTGCCTCATTATCTACTGCGAGTGAAAAAATAAGGTCGCGTTAGTGACCTTATTGACCGCTCATTCTTTTCTTATCAATGAATACCAATACAAACGCATGAATCGAAAACTGACTATTTTAGACATTGCTAGACTTTCAGGCGTCGGTAAATCTACCGTTTCGCGCGTGTTAACCAATGATCCTAAAGTGAAGCCTGAAACCCGCGCTAAAGTAGAGCAGGTGATTGCAGAGTCGGGGTATGTGCCCTCTAAATCGGCACAAACCATGCGTGGTGGTAGCCAGAAAGTCGTGGGTATCATTATTTCACGTCTGGATTCTCCTTCTGAAAACAAAGCGGTCAGCACTATGCTGCAAGCTTTCTATGCTCACGGCTACGATGTGGTGATCATGGAAAGCCAATTTAGCCGTGAAAAAACCAATTCTCATTTGAAAGTGCTCGCCAAGCGACAAGTGGATGGCGTCATTGTGTTTGGCTTTACCGATATCGATCATGATGCCTTGCTCAGTTGGCAGCACCGCTGCGTGCTCTTGGCCATGCACAGTGATGAGATTTCCTCTATCAATTATGACAATGCTGGGGTTATAGAGCGTGCGCTGCAGCATTTGGCACAAAAACAGTTACGCGATATTGCCTTCATTGGGGTCGACCCACGTGACAAAACCACGGGTGAGCAGCGGCTCAACGCCTATCTCAATTGGTGTGTTGAGCATGAGATTGTGGCGAATTACCAAACCGGACAACTGCATCATGAAAGTGCTTATCTGCTGGTAGATAAAGTGCTGACTGAGCAAACCCAAGCGATTGTGTGCGCGAGTGATACTTTGGCGCTCGGTGTGATTAAGCGTTTGCAAGAGCTGCAGCGAGATGACGTAGTGGTGACGGGGGTTGGTGGTAATGAGTTGCTCTCTTTCCTGTTTCCGAACATATTCAGTGTCGATCCTGGTTATCGTGAGGCCGGAAAACTGGCGGCAGATCTGCTGATTGAGCAGCTATGCGGCTCTGACCATGGCTGTGTGCATTTGACCCAAATGCCAGTGTCACGCTAAGTCTATTCTTTCTTTAATTCGGTGCTTTCATTCGGCTCCTCATCAGTGACTTTTTCGCCACTTTCGTGATTTTGCCTCTCTTTTTACTACACTAAATTGACGCATAAATAACGCACAGTGTGATCCCATTCAATTAATGGGATTGTTCCCATTTTTATCTGTTATGCATTGTGTCAATATCGCACCAATTGATTTGGGACTGTTCCCAATTGCTGCAATGATAATAATTCAATAGGGTGGACGAGGATATGAGCAAGATAGCGAAACAAGACGTGACGCGTCTTATCGAATTGGTGGGAGGCGAAAGCAATATTGCGAGCGTTACTCACTGTTTGACACGCTTACGCTTTGTGCTGAATCAGCCAGAGCAGGCTGACAAGGCGGGTTTGGAAGCGCTGAGCATGGTAAAGGGCTGCTTTACCAATGCGGGGCAATTTCAGGTAGTCATTGGCACTGAAGTTGATCAAGTGTACAAAATGCTGCTGGAACAAACCGGGAAACAAGCGGTTTCCAAAGACGATGCCAAAGTCGCAGCGCGCCAAAACATGAATGTGCTAGAGCGTGGTATTTCCCATTTGGCTGAAATTTTTGTGCCACTGCTGCCTGCGATCATCACCGGTGGTTTGATCCTCGGTTTTCGTAATGTGATTGGTGACATTCGCATGTTTGATGGCAAAACGCTGACTGAAATCAGTCAGTTTTGGGCATCGGTTCATGCGTTCTTGTGGCTGATTGGCGAAGCGATTTTCTTCTTTTTACCTGTCGGTGTCTGCTGGTCAACCGTGAAAAAACTTGGCGGTACGCCAATCCTCGGTATTACCCTTGGGGTAACACTGGTTTCTCCGCAATTGATGAACGCTTACCTGATCGGTAAAGAAGTGCCAGAAGTATGGGATTTTGGGCTGTTTGCGATTGAGAAAGTAGGCTACCAAGCTCAGGTTATCCCTGCCATTTTAGCTGGCGTTGTACTGGCTTTTATTGAAAACAATTTAAGACGTGTAGTGCCTTCTTACCTTTATTTGGTGGTGGTGCCGTTTGTATCAATCATTGTATCAGTGGTGCTTGCTCACGCCTTCATCGGCCCATTTGGTCGCGTGATTGGTGATGGTGTGGCATTTGCAGCGAAAGCGGCAATGACGGGTGATTTCGCGGTGATTGGTTCGACGCTGTTTGGCTTCCTGTATGCTCCTCTCGTGATTACCGGTATTCACCACACCACTAACGCGGTGGACCTGCAGCTGATGCAAGAGCTTGGTGGTACGCCGATTTGGCCATTGATCGCGCTATCTAACATTGCGCAAGCATCGGCAGTAGTGGGCATCATTATCATCAGTAAAAAGCAGGGTGAACGGGACATTTCTGTACCGGCGGCGATTTCCGCTTACCTTGGTGTAACTGAACCTGCGATGTACGGTATCAACCTTAAATACAAATTCCCTATGCTGAGCGCAATGATCGGCAGCGCTTTGGCTGCCGCAGTCTGTGGTAGCGCAGGTGTAATGGCCAACGGTATCGGTGTCGGCGGCTTGCCGGGTATTCTCTCGATTCAGCCGCAGTTTTGGAGTATTTACCTCGTCGCCATGCTAATTGCGATTTTGGTACCCGCAGCATTGACTCTGCTGATGTACAAGCGCGCACAGAGTTCAGGCAAACTGGCCGTTTCGGCTGCCTAATCTCTACCCGATTTAGGAGTGGTTTACGCCACTCCTTTCTCTGTTTTTGAGTCAATTTTTTTGAGTAAGTGAGAGTAGTATGAGTAGCTCAACCCAATCCATGCCTTGGTGGAAAACCGCTGCAATTTATCAAATTTATCCGAAAAGTTTTTGCGATAGTGGCGCGAAGGGCGTGGGCGATCTGCAAGGCATTATCAGCAAGCTCGATTATTTGCAAAAGCTTGGGATTGAAGCGATTTGGCTGACGCCGATTTATCAATCGCCTATGGTCGATAATGGATATGACATTGCCGATTATTACGCGATTAACCCAGACTTTGGCACGATGCAAGATTTCGAACAACTGCTGAAAGAAGCCCATCGTCGTGGTATTCGCATCATCATGGATATCGTGGTTAACCACACCTCAACCGAACACGCTTGGTTCCAATCTGCATTGGGCGATCGCAATAGCCCTTACCGTGATTACTATATTTGGCGTAAGCCGGTTAACGGTGGTGTACCGAACAACTGGCAATCCAAATTTGGCGGGAGTGCGTGGGCGCTGGATGAAGCGACCGGTGAGTATTATTTGCATCTGTTTGCCAAAGAGCAGGCCGATTTGAACTGGGAAAATCCGCAAGTTCGAGAAGAAGTAAAAAACATCATCGGATTTTGGGCTGAAAAAGGTGTCGATGGTTTCCGACTTGACGTGATTAACCTCATTTCCAAGCAACAAGATTTTGCCAATGATGAAATCGGTGATGGTCGTCGTTTTTACACCGATGGCCCAAGAGTGCATGAGTATCTGCAAGAGATCAGCCGTGATGTTTTCCAGCGTTATGGCAGCGTAACCGTCGGCGAAATGTCTTCAACCACCTTAGAACATTGCCAACAATATTCTGCGCTCGATGGTCGAGAGCTTTCTATGGTATTTAATTTCCATCACTTGAAAGTCGATTATCCGAATGGCGAAAAGTGGACGAAAGCGCCGTTTGATTTTCTGCAACTCAAGCAAATTTTCAATCATTGGCAAACGGGGCTGAATGGCAAAGGATGGGGCGCGCTGTTTTGGTGTAACCACGATCAGCCGCGAATTGTGAGCCGTTTAGGTGATGATCAGCAGTATCGCGTTGAGTCAGCCAAAATGCTGGCGGCCACCATTCACCTAATGCAAGGCACACCTTATATCTACCAAGGTGAAGAGATTGGAATGACCAACCCAGGCTTTACGTCGATCAAGCAGTATCGCGATGTTGAAAGCATCAACATTCACCAAATCATGGTGCAGCAACAAGGTGTCTCTGAAAGTGACATGCTGGCGATTTTGGCGCAAAAATCTCGTGATAATTCACGCACGCCAATGCAGTGGGATGCCAGTCTCAACGCTGGATTTACTCGTGGAGAACCTTGGATTGAAGTGGCGCATAACTACCCTGAAATCAATGCACAGGCCGCGTTAGAAGACCCGCATTCGGTGTTCTATTTCTACCGTCGTTTGCTATCGCTACGTAAGAAAGTGGCAGTGATTACGGACGGTGATTACACCGACTTGTTGCCTGAGCATAAAGAGATTTTTGCTTATCAGCGTCGTAATCAGAAACAAGTGTTGATCTGTTTGAACAACTATTACGGTCACGAAACCGAATGCGTTCTGCCAGAATTACCGCTCGATGATGCGCTCTACTTGCTAGGCAACTATCCGGGTATTGAATTACAGCGCGTGTTGGCGCACCAAGTGTTACGTCCATACGAAACACGCATCATCCTGATTGAGTCACCCCTATAGGATTCAATCACTTTTCAGCCCCGCATTGTCGGGGCTTTTTTATGGAGAGTGGAAAATATAGGTAGTGAAAATAGAAAGGGTGACAAGGGATGGATTATTTTCTCAACCTCAAGTTTGGTCAGCAAAATGCTTAGCTAACAAAAAAGCCAGCTCGATGAGCTGGCTTTCTGT